>JAEUKG010000359.1 GCA_016794325.1 Myxococcales bacterium
TGTCCTCGGCCATCGGCACCAGGCCGAACGCGGCGCCGCTCGCCGTGACCGCCACCGCCCCCGCGACGCCGCGCTCGGGCGGGCCGCCGACGGCGACGACGACGTCCTTCTGGAGCTCGAGCTTGCCGCCCGCGAGGCGGATCGGGCGCGCGTGGATCGGCACCATCGACGTCCGGGCGTCGAGGTAGAACGCGAGCGCGCCCGCGCCCCGCGGCGCGAGGGTGACCGAGGTGGCGCCCGCGCCGTCGTCGGAGAGGCGCACCGGCGGCTCCTCGTCGAACGCGGCGAAGGCCTGGAGGACCTTGCCCTCGGTGGTCGTGCGCTCGTCGAGGTAGGCGACGATCGAGTGGCCGTCCCCGAGCGGCGCGGCCGTGATCCGCGTGGCCGGCCTGCCCTTCGCGACCTCCTTGCGGCCCTGGGGCCCGCTCCGGAAGACGCGGCCGCCGGGGCCCGGGCAATACGTGTACTTTCCAGCCAACGCGCACGCCGGCCACGAGACCGCGAAGAAGGCCGACGGGGGCGGCGGAGCCGGCGGCGTCGCGGCGGTCCGCGGAGGGACCGGGGGGATGGGGACGGCGTGGAGCTTCGGCGTCCCGGCGTCGTTCAGGATGAGCACGAGCTCCTCGCCCTCGACCCGCATCACCGCGGGGCCGCGGAACGGCATCTCGGCGGGGCCGAAGGTGCGGCGGCACCCGGCGAGCGCGCCGCCGTCGCCCGCAGGCCCGGCGTCGCCCGACCCGGGGGCCGCCGGCGGCGCGGCGTCCCCGGCCGACGCGCTCGGGGGCGCCGCCGGGGCCTGCGAAGCCGACGGCTTCGCGCCGAGCGGGAACGGCTCGATCGTGCGTTCGCCGGCGTCGGGCCGGCGCGCCGGGAACGGGGGCTTGGCCTTCTCCTCGCACGCGGCGAGGAGGAGGGCGAAGACCAGACTCGGGAGGAGGCGACCCGGGCTCGGCATCGTCGCCCGCACCGTACCACGACCCTGGTACGCTCGCCGCGCATGCTCGTCGTCGGCATCGACCTCGGCACCACCAACTCGTGCCTCGCGTGGGCGGAGGGCGACTCCGAAGTGATGGTCTTCGGCGTCCCCCAGCTCGTGCCGACGGGCCGCGAGCGGCGGGCGCTCTTGCCGTCGATGCTCTACGCGCCCGTCGTGGGGGAGGACGCTCACGAGCCCTGGTGCGAGCCGCCGTGGATCACGGGTGAGCTCGCCCGCGCGCGGGGCCTCGAGGTCCCGGGGCGCGCGGTCACGAGCGCGAAGAGCTGGCTGTGCCACCCGACCAGCGACCCCACCGAGCCGTCGCTCCCCGCGGCCAAGACCGCGGGGACCCCGACGCTCTCGGCGGTGGACGCGAGCGCGCGCGTGCTCCGCCACCTCGTGCGCGCGTTCGAGGAGAGCACCGGCCATTCGTTGCGGAGCGCATGCGTCGTCCTGACGGTGCCCGCGTCCTTCGACGAGAGCGCGCGGGCCTACACCCTCGAAGCGGCGCGGCGGGCGCGCCTGTCGCCGAAGCTGCTCGAGGAGCCGCAGGCCGCGTTCTACGACTACATGGGCGCCGGCGACGGCCGCTCGCTCCGCGATCTCACCGCGCGCGGCGGCGGCCGGGCGCGGGTGCTCGTCGTCGACGTCGGCGGCGGCACGACCGATCTGTCGTTCATCTCGGTGGAGGACCGCAAGGGCGCGATCCACGTCGAGCGCATCGCGACCGGCGACCACCTCCTCCTCGGCGGCGACAACATGGACCTCGCCCTCGCGGCCGAGGTGCGGGCGCGGCTCGGGGTGACCTTCGATCCCGCGCGCGAGGGCCAGCTCGTCCTCGCGTGCCGCGCCGCGAAAGAGGCGCTCCTCTCCGACCGACCGCCGGAGCGCTTCCCGATCGCGGTCGCCGGCAAGGGCTCGCGCATCGTCGGCCGGGTGACGCGCGCCGAGATCACGCGCGAAGACGCCGAGCGGGTGGTGGTCGAGGGGTTCTTCCCGAAGGTGGCCCGGGGCGCGGTGCCGCGGGTGAGCCGCGCCGGCCTCGTGTCGACCGGCCTGCCCTTCGCGCGCGATCCCGCCATCACCCGCCACGTCGCGCAGTTCCTCGAGAAATACGCGGGGGGGGAGCTCCCCGACGCGGTGCTCCTGAACGGCGGCGTGTTCCGCGCCAAGCGGCTCCGGTCCGCGCTCACCGACGTCATCGGCGCCTGGACGCACGCGCCCGTGTGCATCTTGCAAGAATCTCACCCGGACCTCGCGGTCGCGCGCGGCGCCGTCGCCTACGGGCGCCTGCGCGAGGCGGGCGCGCCGAGGATCGTGGCGGGCGCCGCGCGCAGCTACTACGTCGGGGCCGCGTACGGCGGGCGAGCCCGCGGGGTCTGCGTCGTCCCCCGCGGGACCCCGGAGGGAGCGCTCTGCGAGGTCCGCGGCGTCCCCCTCAAGCTCCGCACGGGCGCCCCCGGGCGCTTCGATCTCTACCGGGCGGAGACCGGCGCCGTCCACGCCGTCGGCGAGATCGTCGACGTGACCGGGCGCGAATACGCGCGCCTGCGGCCGCTGGTCGCCCACGTCCCCGGGACCCCGGGCGAGGTCGACGTGGAGCTCGCGGGGGAGCTGTCTCCGGTCGGCACGCTCGCGCTCTCGCTGCGCGAGGTCGGCGGCAAGGCGCGCAGCTTCTCGCTCGAGTTCACGGTCCGGAGCGCGGAGGCGGTCGCGCCCGCGGCCGACGCCGCTCCGCCGGTCAACCGCGCCAAGCTCGACGCGGCGGTCGCGCAGGTCGAGCGCGCCTTCGCCTGGGACGCGCGCGACGGGCGCGCGGTGAAGGACCTCGTGCGCGACCTCGAGCGCATCCTCGGCGATCGCTTCGGGTGGCACATGCACGACGCCCGCGTGTTGTTCGACGCGGTGCTCGCCGCGCGCGGGGCGCGCCGGTGGTCGGAGCCGCACGAGCGCGTGTTCTGGCTGCTCGCCGGGTTCTGCCTGCGGCCCGGCTTCGGCGCCGAGGGCGACCGGGCGCGGCTCCGGTCGCTCTTCGAGCTCTGGAGCGCGATGCTCGTCTTCCCCGAGCGCGCGCCCCCGTGGCAGGCGTTCTTCATCGCGTGGCGGCGCGTCGCCGGCGGCCTCGACGAGGCGGCGCAGACTCGGCTGCGAGACGCGCTCGACCCCCACCTCGGGCTCTCGCACCGAGCGCGCCCGGTGAAGGGAGCGCGCCCGCCCCGACCCCTCGCGCCGGTGGAGCTCGCCGAGCTCGCGAGCTTCCTCGAGCGCGTCGACCCCGAGCGCAAGGTCGCCCTCGGCGACGTGCTCGCGCTCGCCGCGCGCCAGAGCCCGCGGCGCGAGGATTGGCTCGCCGTCTCCCGGGTCGGCGCGCGCGTCCTCACGTACGGCGAGGCCCGCTTCGTCGTCCCCCGCGAGTGCGCCTCGCGGTGGGCCGAGGATCTCCTCGCGACGACGCCCCTCGAGCACCCCGCGGCGCGCGAGGCCATCGTGCGCCTCGCGCGCGTGTCGTCGACGAGCGAGCACGATCTGCCGCCGGCCCTGCGCCGCGCGATCGCCCAGCGCCTCCGGCGCGCCGGCGCCTCCGAGCGCGACGTCCACGCCGTGACGTCGTACGTCCCGCTGAGCCGCGCCGAGCGCGCGTCGAGCTTCGGCGACGCGCTCCCGGTCGGGCTCGTGCTCGGCGACTGAAGGCGTCGCCGCCTCCCAAGAGCGCGCCCGCCCCGAGCGCGACCTGACGGCGCGGGAGCGGTTTGGCGCGCGCGGTCAGGAGGTGCTTGATGTCGCGGGCGGGCGGCGGCGATACTGTCGGGTCGTGTCGTCGACCGTCGCCGGACGTTACGTGCTCGGAGCGCTGCTGGGCGAGGGCGGGATGGGCTCGGTCCACCGCGCGCACGACACCGTCCTCCGCCGCGACGTCGCGCTCAAGCTGCTGAAGGGTGCGGCCGATCCCGAGAGCCGGGCCCGGTTCGTCCGCGAAGGGCGGATCGCCGCCTCGCTGGCGCACCCCAACGTGGTCCAGGTCTTCGACGCGGGCGAAGACGGCGTCACGCCGTACCTGGTCATGGAGCTCCTGCCGGGCCAGTCGCTCCTCTCGCTCCTCCGGCGCCCCTTGCCGCTCACCCAGCGGTTGGCCTGGCTCCACCAGATCGCGGCCGCGCTGGCCGCGTTGCACGCCGCCGGCGTCGTGCACCGCGACGTCAAGCCCGGCAACGTCCAAGTGCTCCCCGACGGTCGCGCCAAGCTCATCGACCTCGGGATCGCCAAGCCCTTGGCCCAGGCCGACCTGTCCTCGGGCCAGCTGACCGGTTCGGGATACCTCGTCGGGACGATGAAATACATGGCGCCCGAGCAGCTCACCGGGGCCGAGGTCACTCCGGCCGCGGATCAGTTCGCCTGGGGCGTCGTCGCGTTCGAGCTCCTCACGGGGGAGCACCCGGACGATTGGACGCGGGCGCGAGGCGCGCGCGAGCTGCCCCCGCTCGCCGCGGTCGTCGCCGGGGTCCCCGAAGGGGTCGCCCTCGCGGTGCGGCGCGCGCTCGAGCGGATCCCGGGCCATCGCTATCCCGACATGAATAGTCTGCTCGCCGCGTTCGAGGGCCGCGGGAGCGCCGCCTCGGCGGCCACCGAGCGCGTCCCGACGCACGCCCCGCCGCCGGTCTCGTTCGGGGCGCCGACCGTCCCCGTCGGGGGCGCGCCGACCGGCGGCCCGACCTTCGCCGCCGCCCCCACCCTCGCCGCCGCCCCCACCCTCGCCGCCGCGCCCGCGCCCGCGCTCGCCGCCGCTCCGCCCAGCCGGGTCGCCCCCGCCCTTGTTGGGGCGCTCGTCGGCGCCCTCGTCGTCGGTGCCGGCGGGGTGGCGGCGGCGGTCGTCGTACTCCGACGCGCGGATCCCGCGTTGACCTCGTCACCCGCGGCGGCGACGAGCGCCGGCGGGCCGCAGGTCGACGGGGCGGCGGGCGGCGCGAGCGCGTCGAAGGCGCCCGACGCCCCCGCGCCGTCCGCCGCGCCACAGCCGTCCGCGGCCGCGCCGGGGCCCCGACTCGCCGCAACCCCGTCGTCGACCGCGAGCTCCGCCGTCGCGCCCCGCGCGAGCGGGAGCGCCCGCCCGGGGTTGGTGGACGCGCCCCGCGGGGTCGTGATCGACCCCGCCGCCGCGTGGCAGGCGTGCAGCTGCAAGGTGGGCGACGAGCACCTCTGCATGCTCGAGAACGCGCGCGCCCCCGTCTGCGAGTGCACCGACGCGAGCGGCTTCGTGATCTACGACAAAGTGCACGTCTGCGCCGGCCCCCCGAAGGAGCCCGGCTGCAAGGCCGGCGAAACCTCCAACGGATCGGGGACGCGATCCGGGCCGGGCGTGCGCGAAGGGGCGCCGTGCTCGGGGGTGAGCTCGGGGGCCAGCCACGCGCCGACGACGGGCAAGCTGTCGAACTGCAGCGCGTGCAGCTTCGGCCGCTGGCCGAACAACGGCAAGAAGGGCTCGCCGTGCGAAGGCGTGACCCTCCACACCGGCGAGCGCAAGAGCGGGACCCTCGTCTGCTACTGAGCGCGAGGGGCCGGCGCGCCGCCAGCCGCCCCGCCGAGCGGGCCCCCGGCGACGACGATGGCGCCGTCCACGACCGCGCGATCGCCGTCCTCGTCGAGCGGGTGGAGGACCCGCTCGTAGTCGACGCGGAACGCGCGCGCGGCGCCCGCGATCGGCACCCGCACCTCCTCCACGTCGGCGCCGGCGGCGAACGGACGCGTGTCCACCTCCACCTCGCGCTTGGTGCTCCGCGCGAGGCGCGTCCT
>JAEUKG010000503.1 GCA_016794325.1 Myxococcales bacterium
AGTCCTCCATCGGCGCGCCCGCGGGGGAGACGAGGACGAGCGCCTTGACCCGCTCGGGCCTCTCGATCGCGTAGCGGAGCGCGACCGCGCCTCCGAGCGAGTTGCCGAGCACGATCGACGGCTCGGGGAGGAGCTCGTCGAGGGCGTGGCGCATGGCCGCGAACAGGCCCTCGGTGTCGAGGCGCGCTCCGGGGATTTCGCTGAAGCCGTGGCCCGGGAGCTCGGGGGCGATCACGCCGCGGCTGTGGCGGGCGAGGCGGAGGATGAGGGGCCCGAAGGCGGTGGCGGCCGAGCCGTATCCGTGCAGGATGCACGTCTGCGCGAGCTCGCCGCGGCCCTTGACCTCGTAGGTGTGGACGCGCCCGAGCGGCGTGTCGACGTCCTTGCTCACGACGCCGCGGCGGCCGAGGGCGACCTTGCCGAGGCGCTCGAGCGCGGGGATGAGGAGCGGTCGCGCCATGAAGTGTGGCACCATTGTGGCCGATGCTCGACACGGTCGCCAGGGGGCGATTCTCTCTCCGCTACGAGGACGTGAGCCAGGACGGCGTGGTCCGCCTCGACACCCTCACCACGAGCTTGGGCGTCGTCTGGCGCGGATCGCTCCTCGGCCACCCGCTCGTGGACGCCTGCCGGCGCGAGGCCATCTTGCCGATCCTCACCGAGCTCGAGATCGCCGGGGAGGAGGGCCCGTTCGCGGTCGAGGGCGATCTCCACGTGGCCGGGCGCGCCGACCTCGCGCACGTGCCCGCGCCCGGCGGCGGCGTCGCGCGCCTCCTCCTCGACATCGCGACCGATCTCGAAGGGGAGCTCGGGAGGACGAACTTGCCGCCTCCCGAGCGGGCCGGCGAGAGGGCGCGCGCGGGCCGGGTCTTCGCGCGACACGTCTTCACCCGGCCGTTCGCGCCGGCGGGGGAGCGCCGCGTCCTCGCGCTGCCCGACACCGGCGGGGCGCTGCCCGACGTGCCGCCCGAGCGCGCCGAGTGGGAGGAGCCGGAGGCGTTCGGCGGCGTCCCCGAGGGAGCTCGGGAGATCGCGGCCCCGGAGGGCGACGCGGCCTCGGTGGTCTTCGGGTATCTTCATACGGATAGCAATCAACACGTGAACTCGCTCGTCTACCCGCGCCTCTTCGAGGAGGCCCTCCTGCGGCGGCTCGCCTCCGCGGGGCTCGCGGTCGGGCGGCACGCGTCGGCGCTCCGCATCGGCTTCCGCAAGCCGTCGTTCGTCGGCGACCGCGTGACGATCAAGGTCGGGGTCTACGACGTCGGCGGGCGCACGGTCGGGGTCGGCGGGTTCTACGGCGACGACGGGCGCATGCGGGTCGCGGTCCGCCTCACGCTGCGTTGAGCCGAGCCCGACGCGCGGCCCGTCGGGTCGGAGGCGCCTCGCCACGCGCGCGCGAGGCCGTCACAGCGGCTGGAGGTCGACGGCGATCGGGACGTCGCAGCCGGCCGCTCCGTCGTCGCGGCACGCGCCGAGGTCGCCGAGCGAGGCCGCCTTCTGCGCGTCGCGCTCACGCTCGGTCGCGTCGTTCGCGATGTCGATCCCCACGCGCATCGCCCCGAGCTCGAAGCTGCGCACCCAGTGAGTCGCGCCGGTGCACCCCGGCTCCTGGGGAAGGTTCGCGCGCTGGAGCGCTGGAGCCTGGCGAACCGCCACGGTCCGCGTCTCGACGAGCAGGCGGCTGCCGCGCGCCACGTCGGCGTGCCAGTTCGCCGACATCGCGGGCACGAGCTCGAAGAGGTCCACCTCGTCCCACACGTAGAAGGATCGGCTTCCGTCGCCCTCGGCGGGGCGCGCGGCCCCGTAGGCCGCCTCGACGGCGCAGTCGTCGAGCCAGGTGACGTTGCAGTCGACGTAGCGCACCACGCGCGCGCGATCGCTCGCGGTCAGGCGCGCGGCGCCGCCCTGCACGAGGACGCGCATCGGCCCGCTCGGGTGGGCGCACTCGCCGCGCGCCCGGGCGACGGCGACGCGGTACTCGTAGGTGTCCCGGCGGCGCGGCGCGCCCGAGGCCGCCCCTTGGATGACTCCGCTCGCGACGTGCCCGCCGAGCTGCGCGAGGCTGCCCATCGAGCTCGAGCTCGCGTTGCAGGCGACGGCGGAGGCGAAGAGCGCCCCCGCGGCGAGCCGCCCGATCGTCCTAGAGGCCACCATCCAGGATCATGGTACGCCCGGTGACGTAAGAATTCTCCAAGGCGAGCCACGCGATCCA
>JAEUKG010001252.1 GCA_016794325.1 Myxococcales bacterium
GGGTGAGGCCGCGCCGCGTCTGCTCGATGCCGGCGAGGCCGGCGCGCGCCGCGGGCCCGCCGGGCACGACCTGGAGCACGACGACGCCCTTGATGCCGTAGCGCCGCTCGAGGCGCCCCAGCGGGTCGATGTTCACGCCGATGCCGAGCTGGTCGGCGCGCCCGTTCTTGACGATCTGGGGCACGACGCGGGCGATGGTGCTCGCGGGGACGGCGAAGCCGATGCCGGCCGACGAGCCCGAGCGGCTGAAGATCATGGTGTTCATGCCGATGAGCTGGCCCTGCGAGTCGAGGAGCGGGCCGCCCGAGTTGCCGGGGTTGATCGCGGCGTCGGTCTGCACCATGTCGCGGATGGTGACGCCGCCGATGCCCTGCACCTGCCGGCCGAGCGCGCTCACCACGCCGGTCGTGAGGGTGTGGTCGAGGCCGAAGGGGTTGCCGATGGCGACCGCCTTCTGCCCGACCTCGAGCTCGAAGCGCTTGGCCACGTGGATGGGGAAGAGCACCTTCTCCGGCGCGTCCACCTTGAGGACGGCGATGTCCTTGCGCGGCTCGACCCCGACGAGCCGCGCCTCGTAGGTCTGCTGATCCTGGAACGTGACCGCGAGGCTCTGGGCCTTCTCCACCACGTGGTAGTTCGTGACGATGTGGCCCTGCTTGTCCCACACGAAGCCGGAGCCCGACCCTGCGGGCACCTCCTGCTCCCCGCCGAAGAAGTCGACGACGGTGCGGGTCTGCGTCACGTACACCGTCGACGCCGCGGCCGTCTTGAAGACCGAGATCGTGTTCCGCTCGTCCTCGATGCGCGCGCCGGGCGACAGCGGCGCGACGGGGGCCCCCGAGGGCGTGGTCACGGGCTCTTTGGTCTTGGCGACGTCCTGGCCCGACGACTGCGGCGTCGGCCGGCACGAGAGGGCGAGCGCCACGAGGGCGCCCGCAACGGCGAGGGGCCAGGCGAGGGTGCTTCGGTGCGGCATGCGAGACGTTTCGCGCATCGCGCGCGGTGGGGTCAAGCGCACAGCCATGCACGCCGGCAGGTCCCAGGTCGAAAAATGTCGTCAAGACGGGCATTTGTCGCGCGAGGGCCCCACCTCCCGCGGCGATGGGCCCCGCTCGAGCTCGGCGGGGCGGGCCCCCCACGAAAATAGGCAGCATGCTGCCCATTTCTCGGCGGGGTAGCCCTTGCGAAAATTCGTTGGCTAGCCAAACAATTTCGCAAGTAGCGTGCCGTCCGCATGCTCGACCCCGCCCGCCTCCGCGAGCACTACGCGTCGTTCGTCCGGCCCGGCCGGGTCCTCCTCACCGGGCACTCCCATCAGGCGTGGCCCGACGCCGCCCGCGAGGGCCTGCTCCAGAGCTTCACCGACGCCGCCGACGACGTCGACGAGAAGTGGGGCAAGGCGTTCGCCGCCGCCGACGCGGTGCGCGGCGCCGTCGCCGAACGCCTCGGGGCGAGCGCCGCCGAGATCGCCCTCGGCGCGAGCACGCACGACCTCCTCCTCCGCTTCCTCTCGGCCCTCGACCTCGCGCGTCGCCCGCACCTCGTCACGACGCGCGGCGAGTTCCACTCGATCACGCGGCAGCTCGAGCGCCTCGCCGAGCACGGGGCGATCGAGGTCACGTGGGTCGATCCCCACCCGGTCGCGTCGGTGGCCGAGCGGCTCGCCGCCGCGCTCCGGCCGACGACCGCCGCCGTGCTCGTGTCCACCGTGCTCTTCGAGACGTCGACGGTGGTGCCCCACCTCGCGGAGCTCGCGGCGCGGGCTCGGTCGGCCGGGGTCGAGGTGCTGTTCGACGTCTACCACGCGTTCTCGGCGCTCCCGTTCGGCCTCGCGTCCCTCGGCGCCGCCGACGCCTTCGTGGTCGGCGGCGGCTACAAATACGCGCAGTGGGGCGAGGGCGTGTGCTTCCTTCGCGTCCCCCCGCGGCCCGAGCCCTGGCGCCCGGTCGTCACCGGCTGGTTCGCGGGCTTCGGCGAGCTCGCCGCGCGCGTCGCCGGACAAGTGCAGTATGCACGCGAAGGCAAAGACGCGTTCGCGGGCGCGACCTACGACCCCGCGAGCCACTACCGCGCGCGCGCGGTCGTCGACTTCATGGCCCGCGAGGGCATGACGGTGCCGGCGCTCCGCGAGCTCTCGCTCGCCCAGACCCGGCGAATCCTCGACGGGCTCGGCGGCTTCGACGTCGCGACCCCGGCCGCCGACGGCGAGCGCGGCGGCTTCGTGTCGGTTCGCCTTCCCCGCGCGGGCGAGGTCGTGGCCGCGCTGCGCGAGCGCGGCGTCTTCACCGACAGCCGCGGCGAGCTCCTGCGCCTCGGCCCCGCTCCGTACGTCACCTTCGACGAGATCGACCGCGCCCTGGCCGAGCTCCGCGCCGTCGCGCGGCCATGATCAGAGCCGGCCGTCGAGGACGCGCTCGACGATCGCCGCGTGGTTCTTGGCGAAGAGGACCTCGCGCTCGCTCGGCCCCGCGCCGCCGGTGCCCTGCATCGCGGCGATGAAGAGCTCGCGCCCCTGGTCGGGGACGGGCCGCCCCGCGGCGTCGAGCACCGGCAGGCACGCGTACGAGACCTCCACGAGCTCGCCGTTGCCGCGGCGCGCCTGGTCGTCGGGCACGCCGTAGCCGACCTTCGAGAAGATGCGCCAGCGGCCCTTGGCGTCGGCCTCGACCTTGCGCACGTCGAGCGCCGACTGGACGAAGATCGCTTTGTCGGAGCTCATCCCACCCCATCGACCGGGATACCACGAAGACTCCTCCGCGCCGTAGAAGAGCACGCGGAGGTCGGCCCAGGTGAGGCCGCGCATCCGCGTCGCCGCGTCCTCGCGGTGCATGACGAGGCGCT
This sequence comes from Myxococcales bacterium, assembly GCA_016794325.1. Taxonomy (GTDB): domain Bacteria; phylum Myxococcota_A; class Polyangia; order Polyangiales; family Polyangiaceae; genus SXNL01. The sequence continues at coordinate 2,842 of JAEUKG010001252.1, forward strand.
TCAGGATCTCGACCTCGGTGAGGGCCGAGAGCTGGTTCTGGTAGCCGCTCGCCGCGTCCTTGGCGATCGAGACGCGGGCGCCCCCGGGCTCGGTGAAGGTCATCGTCATCGCGGGCGCGGGCTCGCCGTAGTTGCCGCCGAACGACTCGCGCTCGCGCCCGAGCCACTCGGTGACGAGGTCGTGGGCGCGCTCGCGGCCCCCGACGTCGTGCATGAAGCGCGAGAGCCCGTTCGACGACGAGAGCTTGGGCGTGTACGTGTGGATGCCGGTGACCATGTCGCCGAGCGGCACGCCGCCGACGCTGCTCGAGAGCCCGACCCGGCCGCTGGACGCCTCCCGCAGCCGGCTCGCGGCGTTCGCCGCCGCGATCCACTTGGTGGAGCTCCACGGCTGGTAGACGACGTCGTGGGTGCCGTTCGACAGGTAGCGGTAGCGGGGGACGCCGTCGACGCGCTTCACGAGGATGACCGCGACGCGGAAGCCGTCGGGCACCACGCCGCGCAGCGCGCGCGCGTCGATCTCCACGTCGGCGAGGCGCGCCTGCGCCGGCGCGTAGCCCGCGGCGCTCGTCGCCGCGACGGGGCACGCGAGGTCCCGGTCGCGGTTCGACGGGTAGACCTTCCGGTCGAGGCCGTTCTTGTACGGCCCGGGCGTGAGCGCCTCCTCCGTCGTCGGCTCGCCGAAGCCCTCGGCGTCGTCCGCCGCGTCGCTCGCCGCGCCGCACCCGCAGAGCGCCGCCACGGCGAGCACGGGCAAGAGGCGCAGAGCACCGGAGCGCATGCTGTCGGGTGATGCAAGATGGTTGCCTACCTCGTCCCCACCGGAAGCACCGGTGTTCACGGGGGGCGGGCTGGATCTCCGAAGCTCCATCCCACCTGGCGATGCCCCACGCAGTTCGTGGCACGATGGGCACGTGCAAGCGAAGAGGAGGGGTCTCTGGGCAGCGCTCGTCGTGGTGGTCGGCTTCGCCGTCGTCGGGGGAGGCTGCAGCCGCCTTCGATCGACCGGTGACGCCGGCGCAGCCTCACCCGCGCCCTCGGCGCGCGTCGCGCCGGGTGCCTGGTCGACGGTGATGAAGGGCATTCCGGAGAGCGGCGAGGTGCCGGCGGCGAGCGCGCTCGCCGCGTACGCGCTCGCGTTCGGATCGCTCCCCGGCGTCGACGCGCCCAAGCCCGACGCGACGGTGCCGTTCTGCGGCGCGACGCCGGCGATGTGGGTGGAGGCGCATCGCGCGGGCCTGACGCCGGAGCAGCGAGCCGCGGTCGACAAGGCGTGGGACGGCGCTGCGCCGTCCCCGCCGACGAACGCGGTCCGCCTGCTCGACGACCGCGCGCGCGCCTACGAGTCCGAGATCACGAGCGCGGCGGCGTGGGTGAAGGACTTCCTCGGCCTCGAGCGTCCGCTCGAGGTCGCGGTGCACGCCGCGGACCTCGGCAGCATCGTCCCGGGAGGGTCTCGAGGGACGGCCGCCGCCGCCGCGCGCCCGATCTGCGCCACCGACGCCACGCCCCTGTCGTCGTGCACCTGCGGCATCCGGCTCGACGCTCGATCCCTCGAGCAGGTGCGCGACCGGCCGTCGGAGCGGCGCGAGATCTTCGTCCACGAGCTCGTGCATTGTGCACAATACACGCGATTCGCGGGGCCGCGCTCGACCTTCGGTCGCAACGCCGGGCTCGCGTGGGTGGTCGAGGGGTTCGCGACCTGGGTGCAGTGGAAGTCGCTCCCCGCGCCGACGTTCAGCTCGTTCCTGTGGATGGAGATGCTCGCCGGTGACGTGATGGTCGGCGGCCAGGTCCCCGGGCGCTTCACCCTCCAGACGTTCCCTTACTCGGGGGGCATCTCCCTCTTCAGCCTCTACGAGCGCGCCGGCGTCACGCCGGAGGCCATCAAGCAGCGCGGCCTCGATCTCGTCCGCCAGCCGTCGCAGAGCGCCGCGCTGACGGAGCTCGACACCTGGAAGCCGGGGGCGCTCAAGGACTGGGCGAGCCAGACGGTGCGCAAGCCTCCCATCGGCTCCGGCTGGGACATCGCCCCGCCCGCGGAGTACGCGTCGTACCGGCGCAAGCCCGGCGACGGCGGCACCGTCACCGCCGCCGCGCCCGTCATGCTCAAGGCCGCCGTAGGGACCCAGCAGGTGTCGCAGGTGTCGTTCGGCCCCGACGTGGAGGCGATCGACGTGATCGTGAGCGGCGCCGGGCGGCTCTCGTTCGCTCGCGCGGACCGCGACGGGCCGCCGGCGACCTCCGGAATCAATCTCGATTGGGATACTACGAAGGCCGCCCGCTACTGCGTCGCTCGCGGCCCGGGCGACCTGTGCGCCTCCGCGCCGATGGTGCCGCGCGAGAACGGCCTGGTCGCGGCGATGGCCGGCGGCGGCGGCGGGTCCTCGGTCACCATCCTCCCCGCGCGTCGCAACGAGGTGATCGACCCGTGCCTCGTGGGCCGGTGGCGATTCGACGACACGGCGTCCTTCGCCAACGCGCAGCGACGCGTGGATCCGGGCACGCTCGCGATCGCGTCGATGACGATCGACATGACGATGGACGTCGCCCTCGACGGTCGCATCACCAACACGCTCCGGTCCGGCCGCATCCTCGCCCGGACGCCGGGGGGCAACATCCGGACGAACCTCTCCGGCACGCAGTCCGGTCAGTTCATGGTCGCGCGCGCGGGGCACATGGTCACCAAGCTCCTCGCGGACGGCTACCAGGCCTCGTCCGAGCTCCAACTGGGAGCGCGGTGGCTCACGGTGCCGATGACGAAGGACCAAGCGGTCGGCGTCGGGTCCGCGCTCGCCGGGCGCGCGCCCCAGTCGGGCGGCGTCCAGCGCGCCACCTACCGGTGCGGCTCGGGCGGGCTGCGCATCGACCCCGCGGAGGGCGATCCGAGCCAGTGGATCAAGCTCCCGTAGCGCTCACGGCGCGAGCGACAGCATGATCTGGTTCGGGCTCGCGACCTCGGACGCGAGCGGGTTCACCCCGTCGTAGGTGACCGTCCCCTGGAGGTAGCCGGTGATTCGGAGCGAGCCGTCCTGCGCGAAGCTCATCGCCGAGGGCGCGGAGGCGTCGCTCGTCACCGCGGGCGCGAAGCTCTTCGCGTAGAGGACGTCGCCCGCGCCCGAGCACTTCACGAGGAAGAAGGAGCTGCCTCCGCTCGGCTGCTCCACCGTCGGCAGGGTGCCCGAGAATGGCTTCGCGTCCACGGCCGCGTCGGGCGACATGTGCTGGCCGCCGAAGACGACCTGACCCCAGCGATCGATCGCGACCGCCATCCCGATCTCGTTCAGCGCCGAGCTCGCGGTCCCGCCGATGCGGTGGACCCAGCGCGTCTGGCCGTCGGCGAGATCGAGGCCGAGGGCGTAGGCGTCGGCGGTGCCGAGCGGCGACAGCGCGGCCTTCTTGAAGTCGACCTGGCCACCGAAGGTGCCTGTAGTATACACGCTGTCGGCGCGCACCGCGATCGGCCCGCTGATGACGAAGCCGGGGCCGGCCGCCGGCGGCGAGAAGAGCTTCGTCCAGATCTGTTGGCCGGTCCCGCCGGCGAGCCTCACGACGAAGACGTTGGACGACGCGGCGGGGCCGACCTTGCCCACCGAGATCGAGGCCTTGGTGTCGCTGAGGGTGGGGGAGGCGAGGGTCCCCGCGACCACCACGTCGCCCGTCGGGCCGACGCCGACTCCGCCCATGCGCTCGTCGCCGCTCGCGCCGCCGCCGGTCGAGCCGCCGAGCCGGTTCACCCAGTCGGCGGCGCCGGTGGCGGGGTCGAGGCGCATGACGACGAGGTCGATCGCGAAGCCCGCGCCGCGCGACTGGGCGCCGATGCCGGGGACGTTGACGCTCGGCGAGCTCGTCTCGCAGCCGACGCCGATCTTCCCGCCCCCGAACGCGATCGAGGTGCAGCGGGTGGTGGTCCCGGCGTTGCCGGTCAGACCTTGCAGCCACTCCACCCCGCCGTCGGAGGCGCGCACCTTGGCGACGTAGCCGTTGCCGTTCCCGCTGGTCCCGTTGAGCGACTTCGTCGACCCCGGGGGCCCCGCGATCAAGGTGAGGCCGTTGAACTGCCCGGCGACGAAGACGGAGCCCGCGCCGTCGACGGTGACCGACATCCCGAGGTCGACCTGATCGCTCGCGAACGGGACCGCCCACAGCGCGACGCCGTTCGGATCGAGCTTCACGAGCGCCATGTCGTCGCCGGTGGACGACAGCGTCTTGCCGCCGAAGTCGACGTTGTTCCCCGAGAAGCGCATCGCGACGTAGGCGTTGCCGGCCGCGTCCGCCGCCATGCCGCCGGCGGTGGAGGTCTTCGGGTAGATCTTCGACCAGATCGTCTTGCCGGTCGAAGGGGGCGGCACGTCGCCGGCGTCGCCGGCGTCGCTCCCGCTCGATCCGCCGGAGCTCGATCCGCCGGAGCTCGATCCGCCGGAGCTCGATCCGCCAGAGCTCGATCCGCCCGCGTCCCCGGAGCTCGACGCGCCGCCGACGACCGGGTCGTCACCGACGCAGTGGAGGATCGGCGCGCACACGACCAATCCGGTGACGAAGACGAGGAGCTGGCGACCGAGCGAAGAGGAGGGGAGGCTCACACTCCCACGATAGTGAGCGGCCCCCCAGCCCTTCTTGAAGCGTCGCTGAAGAGATGCCGAACGACACCTGAAGCGGCGGCCCCGTCACGAAATCAGTAGCAATTCCAGGGCGATCCCCCGGTCGCGACAATGGGCAGCAAGCTGCCTAATTTGGGGAGGCGATCCCCCGGTCGCGACAATGGGCAGCAAGCTGCCTCATTGGGGGAGGGCGATCCCCCGTCCGGAAAATGGGCAGCAAGCTGCCCAATTTGGGGAGGGCGATCCCCCGGTCGCGCCAATGGGCAGCAAGCTGCCTCATTCGGGGAGGGCGATCCCCCGGTCGCGCAAATGGGCAGCAAGCTGCCTCATTCGGGGAGGGCGATCCCCCAGTCGCGAACATGGGCAGCAAGCTGCCCCATTGGGGGAGCACTAGCCCAGGGGCCAGGAGGCCGAGCGGCCCTTCAGGGGAGCGCGAACGGCTTGGCGAAGTAGGCCTTCACGCCGTTCTTGTAGCCGTTCGACAACGGGGTCTGCCCCGGAGCCCCCGAGCCCCACACGGCGCCCACGCCGCCGGCGTCGACGATCTCGTTCGTGTGCTCGAAGAAGTACTTCGTGCGGTTGTCGCGCCACTTGCCCGGCGTCCCCGGGCTCGTCCCCGGCTCGCCGAACGGGATCTGCCAAATGAGGAAGGGCATGTCGAGCTCGGTCGCGATCGTCTTCGCCCAGGTGAAGAACTGCTTGAAGTTCGGGAGCTTGACGTTGGTCTCGTCCCAGTAGGCGGCCGGCATCTTCGAGCACACCGTCTCGCCGCCGCTGTTGTAGCCCGTCTCGTAGCAGCCGGCGTCGCGGTCGAGCCCGTCGATGACGAACAGATCGCCCTGGGTGAACCCGAGCTCCTTCGCCTGCGCGGCGAGCTTCTTCGCGTCCGCGACCACGTCGAACTTCGGGTCGGAGTTGAGGAGCGCGCCCATGTTGGTGCCGAAGGGGGACGCGTGGTGGCCGACGAGGGCGTTGGGGGCGCGGGTGCGGGCCATCGCGATGAGGCACTTGCCGAAGCCGGTGACGTCGTTCGGGAGGCTCGCGCACTCGGGCGCTTTGTTCGACACCTTCGCCGGGACCTTCGACAGCCCGCCCACGTTGAGGCTGCGCTGGCCCGCGAAGCCCCAGAAGTCCGGCTCGATGTGGAGGATGACCGGGCCGCCCTCGGCGGCGATCCCCGCGAGCGCCTGCGCGTAGTCCTTGAAGTACGTGGTCATGAACGCGTCGTCCACGAGCACGCTCATGTTGGCCTCGCCCTTGGCGGCGATCTGGTAGACGGTGAACATCGGCACGACGCCGCGGGCCTTCGACTCGCGGATGCGCTTCACCACGTAGTCGGGGTTCTTGTTCCAGGTGGCCCAGCCGCCGGTCGTCGAGAGCCCGCTCAGGTAGTGGTAGTGGACGTCGAGCGTGACGCCGAGGTTGTACGCGGGGTCGTTGCCGCTGTCGGTGCCGTCGTTGCCGAGGCCCACGAGGAAGTGATCGGCGTGGCCGCCGCCGAGCTTGCGCGTCAGCGCCTTCGCCTTCGAGACGGGGCCTTCGGGCGCGGGGTTCTGGCCGCTCGACGCGCCGCCGCTCGACGCGCCGCCGCTCGACGCGCCCGGACCGCCGCTCGCGCCGGCGTTGCCGAGGGTGTCGGTCTGGGGCCCAGGGTCGGAGGGTGAATCGCCGCACGCGGTGGCGAGGACCAGCGCGAGACCCAGGATTCCGCAGCCGAGGCGAAGCGTTTTCACGGCGGGGAAGGTTAGTCCAGCGGTCGCGTCCCGGCAAACCTCTCCTCGCGTCCTCGCGCGCTCGCGGGCGCGACCTTGACGCCCTCGGTCGCCGCGCCTACGCGGAGGGGGGTGAAGACGCGATCGCGAGCCGGAAGCTTCCTCCCCGCGCTCGTCGCGCTCGCCGCGCTCGTCGCGCTCGTCGCGCTCGTCGCGTGCCGGGGCTCGGGCGGCGAGAGCTCGGCGTTCTACGGCGCGCGCCTCGGCATGACGATGCGCGACGTCCGCGCCGCGTTCGTGCCGCCGTCGCCGGGGAGCTGGACCGCGGTCCAGGACGGCGCCGTCCCCCGCCTCGATTGGTCGGCGACGCTCGCCGCGAGCCCCGTGGCGAGCGCGCGCTTCGAGTTCCACAACGGCATGCTGGTGGCGGTGCGAGCGCCGCTCGCCGAGAGCGACGTCCACGCCGCGGGCCCGCCGGTGACCACCACGTCCGCGACCGTGATCACCCGCGATCACGTCGGTGGGAAGGTCGAGTACCGCTGGCTGTCGCGCGAGTGCCCCGCGCACAAAGACGAGGTCGCAAAGATCCTCGGCGCCGCGAAGTGACCCGCGCGCGTCAGCGGCCGAGGTCGACGGCGGGCAAGCCGCCCATGTCGCCGGGCTTGTCGCCGCGGCTCGCGGTGTCGCCGAGGCCGAGCTGGCCGAAGTCGTTGTTGCCCCAGCACCGCAGCGTGCCTTCCGCGATCGCGCACGCGGAGCGATAGCCCATCGAGAGCTGCGTGATCCCGCGGAGGCCGACCACCGGCAGGTTGTCCCCCATCGACCCGGGCGCCCCGCCGCGGTTCAACGAGTCGTTGATCCCGAGCTGTCCGTCGGTGTTGTTGCCGAAGCACTTGGCGGTGCCGTCGTTCCGGAGCGCGCACGTCGAGAAGTCGCCGAGGCTCAACGACTTCACCGGCGCGCCCTTGCCGAGGTCGACCACCGGGAGCGCGTCCCCCATCAGGCCGGCGTCGGCGCTCGCCCCGCGGTGGGTGGTGTCGCCGACGCCGAGGTTGCCGTAGCCGTTGTAGCCCCAGCACTTGAGCGCACCCGACGTGAGGAGCGCGCAGGCGTAGTGCCAGCCGCACGCGATCGCGGTCGCGCTTTCGCCGAGGTTCGCCGACGCGAGGACGCCCGCGTCCGGCGATCCTCCCCGGCTCGCGGTGTCGCCGAGCCCGAGCCCTCCGTAGAGGTTGTACCCCCAACACGTCACGCGACCGTCGTCGAGCAAGGCGCACGCTTGGTGGCCGCCGGCGGCGATCGCCGTCGCCGGCCGCCCGAGCGGCACCGACGGGAGAGAGAGCCCCATGTCGCCCGGCTTGTTGCCCCTGTGCTCGACGTCGCCGATGCCCAGGTTGCCGAGCGAGTTGAAGCCCCAGCACTTCACCTGCCGGTCCTCGAGGAGCGCGCACACGTGGTAGAGGCCGCCGGCGATCGCCTTCACCTTCGCCCCGACGCTGACGGGCGCGAGGTTGTCGCCCATCTGGTTGGGCCCCTTGCCGATGTCGAGGGTGTTGCCGCGGCCGAGGTTGCCGTAGCCGTTGTAGCCCCAGCACTTCACCGTCGCGTCGTCGAGGAGCACGCACGTGTAGAGGAGGTTGGCCTCTCCGGCATCGTTGCGCGCGGGGTTGCCGCCGGCCACGACGTCGACGGCGCGTCGCCCCGTCCCGAGATCGACGTACGGCAGCGCGTCGCCCATCGTCCCCGGCGAGCGGCCGTGCGGCTCCGTGGTGCCGATGCCGAGCGCTCCGCTCGCGTTCGCCCCCCAGCATTTCAGCCGGCCGTCCTGGAAGATCGCGCACGCGTGCCCGGTCCCCGCGACGACCTTGGCGATCGTCTTGGGAGCGCCGGCGTCCCCGCCGGCCTCGGGCAGGCTCGGGGGCGCGTCGGTCGTCGTGCTCGCGTCCCGCTCCGGCTCGACCTCGGCAGGAGGCTCGGAGTCGAACGCGTTGCAAGCGACCGCGACCGCGATCGGCGGCAGCGTCAAGAGGAGGAGGAGAAGCGAGCGGCCCCAGCGCGCCACCCACTCATCCTACGGCACTGACTCACTTCGTCTAGGGCTGCCTCCGCCCACGCACGTGCACCTCGGCGAGCTCGCGCTTGGACCCGCGAGCGGCGCGTGGCCAGCGCGTACGTCTTCGCGCGAATTTTATGGTGCACATGGAACTTGCAGCACACCCAGAGCGGAATTGCAGCGTTCGCGGAGGGCGCCGCAGGGGTGCTCGCGGCCCCCCATCGCGAAAGTTTTTCGCGCTGAAAGAACCGAGATCACGAGGGTTGTAACCGGCGGCCGCGTTCCTTTATAAGAGCGCCGGCTAACTCTGGGCCACGCGAACACGCGGCCCTACAGGACCGGCGGTCCGCATCCCCGGACGTCGCTTCCACTCCTCGTACGCACAGGGACGCTCGCACCCATGCAAATCTTCCCTCGATCCCTGAACAAACTGCCGTTCATCGCCGCGGCGGTGGGCGGCATCCTCGGGCCCGGGGTGGTTCTTGCGGCCTGGTATTACGTCACGCCGAAGAACTTCCAGGTTGGCTATGCGCCGACCCAGCCCGTCCCCTACTCGCACCGCCTCCACGCGGGCCAGATGGGCATGGATTGCCGGTATTGCCACGCCAACGTCGAGAAGTCGGCGAAGGCGATGATCCCGCCCACGCAGACATGCATGGGCTGTCACGCGATGGTGAGGACCGAGAGCGCGAAGCTCGCCCCGGTCCGCTCGTCGTGGGAGACGGGCAAGCCGGTCGAGTGGGTGCACGTGCACAAGCTGCCCGACCACGCGTACTTCGACCACAGCGTCCACGTCGGCGTCGGCGTCGGCTGCGCGACGTGCCACGGCCGCGTCGACCAGATGGAGGTCGTCGCGTCCGATCAGCCCATCAACATGGGCTGGTGCCTCGACTGTCACCGCAACCCGACGCCCAACCTGCGTCCTCGCGATCAAGTCACGAACATGACCTGGACCCCCGAGCAGTCGAAGGGCTTCACGCCCCCGGAGGTCCACCCCCCCACGCATTGCTCTGGGTGCCACCGATGAGTAGGAGAGAGCCTTACGACCTCAAGCCCGCGGCCGCCAGCGACGGCGCCAAGGTCTTCTGGAGGAGCCTCGGCGACAAGGCGAACCCCGAGGCCGCGCAGCGCCGCGCCGAGATGGAGTTCCCCTTCGGCTTCGACGACGTGGTCAACTCGCCGCAGTCGCGGCGCACGTTCCTCACCCTGAGCGCGATCACCGCCGCGCTCGTCGCCGAGGGCTGCGCCCGTCGTCCCGTCGAGAAGCTGATGCCTTACAGCAAGGCGTCCGACCAGATCATGCCCGGCGTCGCGAACCACTACGCGACCGTGCGCGTCCAGCGCGGCGAGGCGCTCGGCCTCGTCGTCGAGAGCCACGACGGGCGGCCGACGAAGATCGAGGGCAACCCCGACCACCCGTCGAGCGTCGGCACGACCGACGTGTTCAGCCAGGCGGCGCTCTTCGACCTCTACGACCCCGATCGCTCGCGCACCCCGATGAAGGCGGCGCGGATGGGCTCGGCCAACGGGCCGCTCGCGAAGACGACCTGGGCCGACGCCGACGCGGCGCTCGCCGAGCTCGCGCGCACGCACGCCGCCGACCAGGGCGCGCGGCTGCGCGTCCTCGCTCAGCCCTCGATCTCGCCGACGTTCATTCGTCTGCGCGACGCCTTGCTCGCCAAGTTCCCGCAAGCGAAGGTCTACACCTGGGCGGCGGTCAACGACGGCAACGCCCGCGAGGGCGCGAAGATCGCGTTCGGCCAGGCGGTCAACGTGGTGCCCGAGCTCGCGCAGGCGGAGGTCATCCTCTCCGTCGACTCCGACTTCCTCGGCACCGAGACCGGCATGGTCCGCGCGACCCGCGGCTTCGCCGAGGGGCGCAAGCTCGAGTCGGCCCGCGGCGGCTCGATGAACCGCCTCTACGTCGTCGAGCCCTCGCTCACCGTCACCGGGATGGCGGCCGATCATCGGCTCCGGCTCCCCGCGGCGCACGTCGAGGCGTACCTCGTCGCGCTCGCGAAGGAGCTCGCCACCAAACACGCGCTCGACCTCGGGCCCGTCGCCGCGGCCGCGGCCTCGGTCAAGGCCGAGGGCGTGCCCGAGAAGTGGCTGAAGGCGGTCGCCTCCGACCTCGCGAAGAGCCGCGCCAAGAGCGTGATCCTCGTCGGGTCGCGCCAGCCGGCGCGCGTCCACGCGCTCGCCCACGCGCTCAACGCCGCGCTCGGCAACGCCGGCCACACCGTGCGCTACTACGCCCCGGCGGACGTGGCGGAGCGCGATCCCGTCGCCGACATCAAGGCGCTCGCCGCCGAGATCGAGGGCGGCAAGGTCGGCACCCTGCTCATGCTCGGCGGCAACCCCGCGTTCGACGCGCCGGGCGACCTCAAGTTCGCCGACCGCATCCGCGCGGTGGGTAGCAGCATCCACCTGTCGCACGCGGTCGACGAGACGTCGTCGCTCTGCAACTGGCACCTGCCGCTCGCTCACGAGCTCGAGACCTGGGGCGACGCGCGCTCCCTCGACGGCACGCGGTCGATCCAGCAGCCGCTCATCGCGCCGCTCCACGGCGGTCGCAGCGAGATCGAGATCCTCGGCCGTCTCGCGGGCGAGGCGTCGTCGGCGGGGCACGACCTCGTGCGCGGCACTCTCAAGCAGGCGGTCCCGCCGGTCGAGCTCGACAAGGTGTGGAACGCGTCGCTGAAGCGCGGCGTCATGTCGGGCTCGATGCCCACTCCGTTCGGGCAGCTCGCGGCGCGCCTCACCGAGGTCGCGGCGGCGATGCAGCAGGCGAAGCCTGGCAAGCCCGTCGGCGCCGGCAACCTCGAGGTCACCTTCGCCGCCTGCACGAAGCTCTTCGACGGCCGCCACGCGAACAACCCGTGGCTGCAGGAGCTCCCCGAGCCGGCGACCAAGCTGACGTGGGACAACGTCGCGGTCGTGTCGCCGGAGACGGCGAAGGCGCTCGCGCTCGAGAGCGGGCAGATGATCCGCCTCTCGCGCGAGGGCGCGCAGCCGGTCGAGATCGCGGTGTGGGTGATGCCCGGCCAAGCCGACCACTCGATCGCGCTCGCGCTCGGCTGGGGTCGCCAGAACGCGGGGCGCTACGGCGCCAAGCACGGCTTCAACGTCTACCCGCTGCGCACCACCGCGGCGCCGTGGTTCGGCGACGGCGTGAAGGTCGACAAGCTCGACGGTCGCGACTGCGAGGCCATCAAGGATCGCCTCGCGCGCCCCGGCCTCGCGAGCGGCCCGTCGCCGGCGCCTGGCCGCGTCCAGCCCGACGACCCGTTCGAGGTCGAGACCTACAAGTACAAGCTCTCGGTCACCCAGGAGCACGACTCGATGGAGGGGCGCCCGATCGCGATCGACGCGACCCTCGCCGAGTACCGCGCGAACCCGAAGTTCGTGCAGTACCCGGACGAGAAGCGCGGCCGCCGCTCCGGCTCGCCCGACCCCAAGGTCCTGCCGCTGTGGAAGCCGCGCGACTACTCGCAGGGCCACAAGTGGGGGATGGTCATCGACCTCAACGCGTGCACGGGCTGCAACGCCTGCGTCGTCGCCTGCCAGGCCGAGAACAACATCCCGTCGGTCGGCAAGGAGCAGATCGCCCGCGGCCGCGAGATGTCGTGGATGCGCATCGACCGCTACTTCACGGGCAACGAGGCCGACCCCGAGGTCGCCATCCAGCCCGTGGCGTGCGTGCAGTGCGAGGAGGCTCCCTGCGAGAACGTGTGCCCGGTCAACGCGACCACGCACACCCCCGAGGGCCTGAACGACATGGCGTACAACCGGTGCATCGGCACCCGCTACTGCGCCAACAACTGCCCGTACAAGGTCCGTCGCTTCAACTTCCTCAACTACAGCGGCGACGACGGCAAGGTGCCCGACACCGAGAAGATGATGTACAACCCCGACGTCTCGGTCCGCTTCCGCGGCGTCATGGAGAAGTGCTCCTACTGCGTCCAGCGCATCCAGGAGCACAAGATCGCGGCGCGGCGCGAGCAGCGCAACATGCGGCCCGACGAGGTCCAGAGCGCGTGCCAGCAGGCGTGCCCCGCGCAGGCCATCACGTTCGGCGACCTCAACGACCCGAAGGCGCGCGTCACCCGGCTCGCCGCCGCCGACCGCAACTACAAGCTGCTCGCGGAGATCGGGACCCACCCCCGCACCAGCTACCTCGGGAAAATCCGTAATCCCAACCCGGAGATGGCGTGATGTCTTACCCCTACCTACCGAAGAAAGAGCTCGGTGAGGTGCCGCTCGCTGGCGAGGGCGCGACGTTCCGCTCCCTCACCGAGGCGGTCGCTCGCGTCACCGAGAACCCGGCCCCGCGCGGCTGGTGGATCGCGTTCCTCAGCGCCGCGAGCTTCCTCGGCGTGATGACGATCGCCATCGGCTACCTCTTCTGGACCGGCATCGGCGTCTGGGGCAACAACGCCCCGGTCTACTGGGCCTGGGACATCACCAACTTCGTCTGGTGGATCGGCATCGGCCACGCCGGCACGCTCATCAGCGCCGTCCTCTTCCTCTTCCGGCAGAAGTGGCGCACGTCGATCAACCGGTTCGCGGAGGCGATGACGATCTTCGCCGTCATCTGCGCCCTCGTGTTCCCGGGCATCCACGTCGGCCGCACCTGGTACGCGTATTACATGCTGCCTCTCCCGAGCGAGATGCAGATGTGGCCGAACTTCAAGAGCCCGCTCATCTGGGACGTCTTCGCGGTCTCGACCTACGCCACGGTCTCCACGCTGTTCTGGTACGTCGGCCTCATCCCCGACCTCGCCACGCTCCGCGACCGCGCGCGCAACCCGCTCCGCAAGAAGATCTACGGCGCCCTCGCCCTCGGCTGGCGCGGCGCGAACCGCCACTGGCAGAACTACGAGCGCGCCTACCTCATCCTCGCCGCGCTCTCGACGCCGCTGGTCCTCTCCGTGCACTCGGTCGTCTCCTTCGACTTCGCGACCTCGGTGCTCCCGGGCTGGCACGCCACGATCTTCCCGCCCTACTTCGTCGCCGGCGCCGTCTTCTCCGGCTTCGCGATGGTCATGACGCTGATGCTCATCACGCGCGCCGTCTACGGCATGCGGAGCATCGTGACGATGAAGCACCTCGAGCTGATGAACAAGATCATGCTCGTGACGGGTAGCCTCGTCGGTTACGCGTACGGCATGGAGTTCTTCATCGCCTGGTACGGCGGCAACGACTACGAGCTCTTCTGCTTCAAGAACCGCGCGTTCGGCCCGTACGCCTGGGCGTACTGGACGATGATCTCCTGCAACGTCATCAGCCCGCAGCTCTTCTGGTTCAAGAAGCTCCGGACGAGCATCCCGGTGATGTTCGTCGTCTCCATCACCATCAACATCGGCATGTGGTTCGAGCGCTTCGTCATCATCGTGACGTCGCTCCACCGCGACTTCCTCCCCTCGTCCTGGGGCTACTTCCGGCCCACCCTCGTCGACATCTTCACCTACTGCGGGACGCTCGGCCTGTTCTTCACCGCGTTCCTCCTGTTCCTCCGGTGGGTGCCGATGATCGCGATCGCCGAGGTCAAGGGCGTCCTGCCCGAGTCCGATCCGCACTACCACCCCGAAGAGGCGCACGCGGATCACCACCACGCCGAGCCCGTCGCCGCCGAGGCGGAGGAATAACCGATGGCCTCGTCCAAGAAGAAGAAGCCCTTCGCCTACCTCGCGGAGTTCGACACGACCCCGGCGGTCATCCACGCCGCCGAGAAGCTCCGCGACGCCGGCTACTCCAAGTTCGACGCCCACACGCCGTTCCCCATCCACGGGATGGACGCGGCGATGGGCCTCTCCGACAGCAAGCTCGGCTTGCTCGTCTTCCCGGTCGCGATGGCCGGCACCGCCACCGCCTTCACCATGATGTGGTGGATGAACGGCATCGACTACCCGCTCGTCATCGGCGGCAAGCCGCCGTTCTCGCTGCCGTCGATGGTGCCGATCATGTTCGAGCTCACCGTCCTCTTCTCGGCGTTCGCGACGGTGTTCGGCATGCTCCACCTGAACCGCCTCCCGCGGCACCACCACCCGGTGTTCAACTCGGAGCGGTTCGCCGCGGCCACCGACGACAAGTTCTTCATCTCCGTCGAGGCCGACGACCCGAAGTTCGACCTCGAGAAGACGAAGAAGGTCCTCGAGGGCGCCCACTGCACCCACCTCGAAATCGTCTACGACGACGACGGCCAGACCGAGACGATCCCCCTCGGCCAGGCGGAGGCTTGACCACGATGTCCGCAAGCACCCTTCGAAACGGTCGACGCCACGGGGGCCGCCGCCTCCTCGGCGTCGGACTCGGCGCCGTCACGGTGATCGGCCTGCTCGCGACCCTCTCCGGTTGCCGCGGCCAGAAGTCGCGCGAGACGCCGATCTTCGGCATCCGCCAGATGTACGATCAGCAGAAGTACGACATCCAGGAGGAGAGCGACTTCTTCGAGGACAAGCGTACGATGCGCCCGCCGGTGGAGCTCACCGTCGCGCGCGACCGCGAGATCGACGTCCGCGTCGCCGAGGGCCGCACCGACGACGGCCAAGCGTGGGTCATGACGACCCCGCGCTCCGTGGTCGACTCGTTCGGCGGCATGGACGCGACGCTCAAGCGAGGCCAGGAGCGCTACAACATCTTCTGCGCGCCGTGCCACGACCAGACGGGCGCGGGCAACGGGATGGTGAAGCAGCGCGCGGTCGCCGCCGGCGCCGCCGCCTTCGTCCCGCCGACGTACCACCAGGAGCGCATCCGGCACATGCCGGACGGCCAGCTCTACGCCACGATCGCGAACGGCAAGGGCAACATGCCGAGCTACCCGCAGATCGCGGTGAACGATCGCTGGGCGATCGTCCTCTACGTGCGCGCGCTGCAGCTCTCCCAGGCGCCGCTCGCCCCGAAGGAGGCCGCTCCCGCGCCGACCACGTCCGCGCCGCCGCCCGCTCCCGCTGCCTTCGAGAAGAAGCTCTCGACCGGCTACGACATCAAGGGCGCGGCCACCGGCATCGAGCACGACCTCCTCGCCTTCGTCGAGGACGCCGCGAAGCCCGTCGACACGAAGACCTGGTTCAACTTCGACCAGCTCGTGTTCAAGACCGGCGCCGCCGAGCTCGACATGGACAAGTCGAAGGCGCAGCTCGACAACATCGCGGAGATCCTCAAGGCCTTCCCCAAGGTCAAGCTGAAGATCGGCGGCTACACCGACAACACCGGCGCCGCCGACGTGAACAAGAAGCTCTCCCAGGAGCGCGCCGACGCCGTCAAGAAGGCCCTCGTGGCCAAGGGGACCGCGCCTGCTCGCCTCGAGGCGGAGGGCTACGGTCCGGAGCACGCCGTGTGCCCCGCCAACGACACCGACGAGTGCAAGGCGAAGAACCGGCGCATCGCAGTTCGCGTGATGGAGAAGTAACGAGGTCATCGTGGCTAAGGAACAACTCGACGTCTCCAAAGAGTCCTTCAACTTGCCCGCGAGCTGGGGCAACGTGTGGAAGATCTGCGCCGGCCTGGGCTTGCTCGGGCTCGCGGGCGCTGGCTTCGGCATGTTCTCGGATCCGAAGCGCGCCGCGTTCTCGTGGCTCTTCGGCTTCTACGTCTTCCTCGCGATCGCGCTCGGCTCGCTCTTCTTCGTCATCGTCCAGCGCCTCGTCGGGGCCCACTGGAGCGTGACGGTGCGGCGGACCGCGGAGTTCCTCGCGTCGGGCCTGCCGGTCCTCGCGGTGCTCTGGGTGCCGATCCTCCTGCTCGCCCCGCACCTCTTCCCCTGGCTCGGCGACCACGGTCACGGCGGGGGGCACGACACTCCGCACGTCGTCGGCCAGCTCGAGATCGTCCCCGCCGCCCACGCGGCGCAGCACGGCGACGCGCCCAAGCCGGCGGATCACGCCGCGCCGGCGAAGGCTCCGGCGGCGGCCGGCGGTCACGACGCCAAGGGCGGCTCGCACGGCGCCGCGACGGCGGGCGACGCGGCCCACGCCGGTCACGGCGCGCTCGGCGACCCGCACGACCTCGAGCACGCCGAGCTGATGGAGAAGAAGAAGCCCTACCTCAACAAGAGCTTCTTCATGATCCGCGCGGTCATCTACCTCGCGATCTGGTCGCTGCTCGGCTCGATGTTCTTCGCCTTCTCCGCCCGCGAGGACCGCGAGAAGGGCGTCGCCTGGACCCTCAAGGCGCAGCGCTGGGCTCCGGTGAGCATGATCCTCTTCGCGTTCTCGCTCACCTTCGCCGCCTTCGACTGGCTGATGTCGCTCGACCCGGCGTGGCCGTCGACGATCTTCGGCGTGAACATCTTCTCGGCGGCGGTGGTCTCGGCGCTCGCGACGATGATCGTCGTCACGATGGCGCTCCGCGGCTCCGCGGCCTACGCCAAGGCCGTCAACACCGAGCACTACCACGACCTCGGGAAGCTCCTCATCGGCTTCGTCTGCTTCTGGGCGTACATCAGCTTCTCGCAGTTCATGCTGATCTGGTACGCCGCCCTGCCGGAGGAGACGCCGTTCTTCCACAAGCGGTGGGACGTGAGCATCTGGTCCCAGGTGAGCCTCGCGCTCATCGTCGGGCACTTCGTGTTCCCGTTCTTCTTCCTCCTCTCGCGCAACGTGAAGCGCAACCTCGGCATGCTCCGCCTCGGCGCGCTCTTCATCCTCGTGATGCACGTCGTCGACATGTACTGGTTCGTGATGCCGAACGTCGCCTACAACACCGGCATCGACCCGAACGGCTTCGCGCCGTCGTGGATGGACGCCGCCGCGCTGATCGCGGTCGGGGGCATCTACTTCGGCTTCGTCTTCTACCGAATGACCAAGTACCCGCTCATCCCCGTGGGGGATCCGCGGCTCGCGCGGTCCCTGGCCTTCCAGAACGCCTGAGACACCATGGCAACCGACCACTCACCTCCGGCACTCAAGATCATCGTCGTCGCGGCGGTCGTCACCGTCGTGTCGCTGATCGGCCTGAAGTTCGGGTTCGACTCCTACTTCGCCTTCATGACCGACGAGGCCGCGAAGGAGAAGATCGCCCCCACCGAGCAGCTCGACAAGCTGAAGGCCGAGGAGCAGAAGAACCTCACCGCGTCGCCCATGCCGATCAGCGCGGCGATGAGCGACCTCGCGAAGAGCGGACGGAGCGACACGGCCGGCCCCGACCTCATCGCGCCCAAGCCCTCCGAGGACCTCGGCCCGCTGACGGGCTGGACCAAGAACCCGCGCAAGTTCGAGGTCCCGCCGAAGCCGGTGGCTCCGGAGCTCCCCGTCCCCGCGGCGGGTGACGCCGGCGCCCCGAGCGCCGCCGACGGCGGAACCCCCGCCGCGACCGACGCCGGCGCCGCCCCGCCAGCCGACGCAGGCAAGCCCCACGCGCACGATCACCACCCGGCGCCTCCGCCCGGCTGACCCACCCGACCCGACCCCCGATGCTCAAGCTCGCTCGAACCCTCCTGCTCGTCCTCGTCGCGGTGCTCACCGCGACGACGGCGGCGGCGTTCCCCCGGACGCCGCAGCAGGGCATTCCTGCGGGCGTGCCCCCGGAGCTCGAGCAGGTGGGGGTCGACGAGCACCTCGACCAGCCTATCCCGCTCGATGCAGCGTTCCGCGACCACACCGGCAAGCCGGTGAAGCTCGGCGACTACTTCGACGGCAAGCGGCCGGTCATCCTCAACTTCGCCTACCACTCGTGCCCGGTCCTCTGCCCGCTCGTCCTCAACCAGGTCGAGACGGGGCTCAAGGGCGTGGGGTGGACGATGGGCCGCGAATACACGGTGGTGACCATCAGCGTCGACCCCAACGACAGCCTCGAGAAGGCGTCGGCGCGCCGCGCGGGGCTCCTCGCCGACTACGACCGCGCCGGCTCCGACGCGGGCTGGCACTTCCTCGTCGGCGACCAGGCCAACATCGACAAGGTCGCGAAGGCGGTGGGCTTTCGCTACCACTACGACGAGTCGATCCAGCAGTGGGCGCACCCGTCGGTGCTGATGATCGTCAAGCCCGACGGCAACCTCGCTCGCTACCTCTACGGCCTCGAGTTCGCGCCCAACGACATCCGCCTCGGCCTCCTCGAAGCGTCCCAGGGCCGCAGCATCAGCACCGTCGAGCAGATCATCCTCTACTGCTACCACTACGATCCCAAGGGCGGGAAATACGTCCTCGTGGCCACCCGGGTGATGCAGGTCGGCGCCGCGATCACCGCCGTCCTCCTCGCCCTCATGCTCGCGGTCTTCTGGATCCGCGAGAAGCGACGGGGCGGGCTCCTCGCCGAGCCCACCGCAGGCCCCGCCGTCCAACCCCCGCACTCTCTTCCCGCCAGGTAACGCGTCGCGCCGTCAACCGCGCAAGGTGAATCCATGCAGCCGCAGCCGCAGCCCGCAACCTTCCAGCTCCCTGCCCAGATGGCCGTCGCGGCCGAAGAGATCGACTACCTCTACTACTTCGTCTACTGGTTCAGCGTCGTCTTCTTCGTCGGCATCGTCGGCGTGTCGCTGTACTTCTTGTGGAAGTACAAGCGCAGGCCGGGCCAGAAGCCCGAGCACGTGCCCGACCCGACGAAGCTCGAGCTCTTCTGGACGATCACGCCCGTCCTCTTCATCGGCTACCTGTTCCACGCCTCGTTCTCGGCGTACATCAAGCAGGCGACCGCGGCCGAGGGCGCGATGGAGATCCGCGTGCGCGCGCGCAAGTGGGCTTGGGACTTCGAGTACCCGAACGGCAGCCGCGAGGGCGGGCAGCTCTACCTCCCGGTGAACAAGCCGGTGAAGCTCGTCATGTCGTCCGACGACGTGATCCACTCGTTCTACGTCCCGGCCTTCCGCGCCAAGCGCGACGCCGTGCCCGGCCTCTACTCCCACCTCGCCTTCACCCCGAACGTGAAGGGTGAGGCGCAGGTCTACTGCGCCGAGTTCTGCGGCACGAGCCACTCCGGCATGCTCGCCAAGATCATCGTGGTCGACGAGGAGCAGTACAAGAAGCACCTCGACGAGCTCGACAAGATGCCCGAGAAGTGCGGCGAGAAGCCGTGCACCCCGGCGACCTGGGGCGAGCAGCTCTTCGTGAAGAACGGCTGCCCGAGCTGCCACTCGCGCGACGGCTCGAAGAGCCTCGGCCCGAGCCTCAAGGGCGTCTTCGGCACCCCGCAGCCCATCGCCGGCAGCGGGCCCGTCACCGCGGACGAGAACTACCTCCGCGAGTCGATCCTCCGGCCCAACGCGAAGATCGTCGAGGGCTACACGACGGTGCAGATGCCGCCGTTCGTCTTCAAAGACCCGCAAGTGGACGCGATCATCGCGTACCTCAAGACCCTGAAGTAATCGAGGAAGACAGACCCATGGCCTCCGTCGTCACCTCTCCCGCCCACGGTCACTCCGACCACGGCGAGAACGTCAACTACCTCATCGCCAAGCGCGGGCTGATGAGCTGGATCTACACGCTCGATCACAAGCGGATCGGCGTGATGTACCTCATCGCGGTCACCGCGTCGTTCCTCCTGGGCGGCATCTTCGCCCTCCTGGTGCGCGCCGAGCTCTTCACGGCCGGCCGCACCATCATGGACGCGGACACCTACAACCACATGTTCTCGCTGCACGGCGTGGTCATGGTGTTCCTCTTCATCATCCCGTCGATCCCGGCGGCGATGGGGAACATCATCCTGCCGGTCCAGCTGGGCACCAAAGACGTCGCGTTCCCACGACTGAACCTGCTGTCGTTCTACATCTACGTGTTCGGCGCGTGCTTCGGCGTCTACAGCATGGTCCACGGCGGCGTGGACACCGGCTGGACGTTCTACGTGCCCTACTCGTCGAGCGACCCGGCCCTCGGCGGCGTCGGCACCGCGTCCTCGGTCCTCCCGATGACGTTCGCGGCCTTCATCATGGGGTTCTCGTCGATCCTCACCGGCGTCAACTTCATCGCCACCGTCCACAAGATGCGCGCGCCGGGCATGACCTGGCGGCGGATGCCGCTCTTCATCTGGGCGCTCTACGCGACCTCGATCATCCAGGTCCTCGCGACGCCGGTGCTCGCGATCACGCTCGTCCTCCTCATGGCCGAGCGCTTCCTGTCGCTCGGCATCTTCGACCCGCGGCTCGGCGGCGACCCGGTCCTCTACCAGCACTTCTTCTGGTTCTACTCCCACCCGGCCGTCTACATCATGATCGTCCCGGGCATGGGCGTCGTGAGCGAGATCATCGCCACCTTCGCCCGCCGCTCGATCGTCGGGTACATGTTCGTCGCGATGAGCTCGCTCGGCCTCGCGCTGGTCGGCTTCCTCGTCTGGGGTCACCACCTCTTCGTCGCCGGCCAGAGCGAATACGCCGTCATGGTGTTCAGCGCCCTCACGTTCCTCGTGGCCATCCCGAGCGGCGTGAAGGTCTTCAACTGGGTCGCCACGCTCTACCGCGGATCGATCTCGTTCGAGTCGCCGATGCTCTGGGCGCTGTCGTTCCTCTTCATGTTCACCATCGGCGGCCTCACCGGGCTGTTCCTCGGAATGGTGGCGGTCGACGTCCACCTCCACGACACCTACTTCGTCGTCGCCCACTTCCACTACGTCATGGTGGGCGGCACGGTCATGGCGTTCGTCGGCGGCCTCCACTACTGGTGGCCGAAGATCACCGGCAAGATGTACGAGGAGCGGCCGGCGAAGATCGGCTGGGCCCTCGTCTTCATCGGCTTCAACCAGACCTTCATCACCCAGTTCGTCCTCGGCTCGCGCGGCATGCCGCGCCGCTATTACGACTACCTGCCGGAGTTCCAGCAGATCCACCAGCTCTCGACCATCGGCTCGTGGATCCTCGGCGCCGGCTTCCTGGTGCTGATGTTCAACTTCCTCGGCTCGCTGCTGAAGGGCAAGCGCGCCCCTCGCAACCCCTGGGGCTCGTGCGCGCTCGAGTGGCAGACGACGTCGCCCCCTCCGCTCTACAACTTCGTGCACGATCCCGTCGTCACCCGCGGCCCCTACGACTACCACCTCGCCACCGAGGAGGAGCTGTCCACGGGCTGGGACGAGATCAAAGACGACCACAAGTAGCCCCCTGCCTACGACGAGAGGATATCGATGAGCAGCAGCACGGAAGCGGCTACCGATCACGGCGAGCACCCCTACCGGGGGGACGACGCTCACGGTGGCGAGCACGGTCACCACGGGCCCAAGTGGCTCGCGCACCACTTCGACACGCCGGTCCAGCAGTACGACGCGGCCAAGCTGGGGATGTGGGCGTTCCTGATCCAGGAGCTCCTGTTCTTCAGCGGCCTCTTCGTCGCTTACGGCGTCTACCGCAGCTGGCACCCGGAGATGTTCCAGCAGGCGTCGCACCAGCTCGACAAGATCATGGGCGGCTGCAACACCATCGTCCTCCTGTTCTCGAGCCTCACCGCGGCGCTCGCGGTGCGGTCGTCGCAGGTGGGCAACCGCAACGCGACCAGCCGCTACCTGATCATCACGATCTTGTGCGCCTGCACGTTCCTCGTGATCAAGTACTTCGAGTACTCGCACAAGTTCCACACCGGGCTGCTCCCGGGCCGCTTCTTCCACCCGCACGACCTGCACGGTGGGGCGACGCTCCCGACCAACGCCCACCAGTTCTTCTCGATCTACTTCCTGACGACGGGCGTGCACGGCTTGCACGTCGCGGTGGGCATCGGCGTCCTGATCTGGATCCTCCGCCGCAACCTGCGGGGTGACTTCTCGAAGGAGTACTTCACCCCGGTCGACCTCGCGGCGCTCTACTGGCACCTGGTCGACCTCGTCTGGATCTACCTCTTCCCGCTCCTCTACCTGATCTGAGGGACCCGAGCATGGCGACCACGACCAAAGACGATCACGGTCACGGCCACGACGACGGCGCGGTCCACGCGCACGTCTCGTCGGTCCCCTTCTACCTGCTGATCTTCGGCGCGCTCATCTTCTTCACCGTGCTCACGGTGGGGCAGTCGTACGTCGACCTCGGCAAGCTCAACCTGCTCTTCGTCATCCTCATCGCGAGCTGCAAGGCGTCGCTGGTGGTGCTCTTCTTCATGCACCTCCGGCACGACAACAAGGTGCACGGCGTGTTCTTCGTGTGCGGGCTCCTCTTCATCGGGGTGTTCTTCGCCTACACGTTCAACGACACCGAACACCGCGCGGAGATGGAGGAGACGAGCAGCGTCCCCGTCTTGCCCAAGACCGGCGAGCAAGCGCCGGGCAGCATGGACGAGAAGGCGGTGCTCGAGAGCCGCGCGAAGATGGTGAAGGAGCACCACGCGGGCGGCGGCGGCGGCCACGGCGCCACCCCCGAGAAGGCGCCCGAGCACCACTGAGCGTGCGACCGCTCGTTGCCCTCGTCGTCGCCGCCGGCGTCCTCGCTGGCTGCGACGAGACCCCGAAGAAGAAGCCCCCGCCGCCCGGGGCGAGCGCGACCGAGCCCCGGTCGTCCTCGCCGACGGCGGCGGCCTCGTTTCCGGCCACCCCGCGCGCGTATTTCGTCGAGCGGTGCGCGACGTGCCACGGCGCCGAGGGCAAGGGCGACGGCACCGCCGCGGCGACGATGAGCCCGCGGCCGCGCTCGTTCGTCGACGCGGATTGGCAGAAGAACGTCACCGACGACGACATCCGCAAGGTCGTCCTGAAGGGCGGCGCCGCGGTGGGGAAGAGCCCCCTCATGCCCCCGAACCCCGAGCTCGAGTCGAAGCCGGACGTGCTCACGGGGCTGGTGGCGGAGGTGCGTCGGCTCGGGAAGGCGCCCTGACGTGGGCCAGGAGATCGCGACCACGCTCACCCTCGGGCGCAAGAAGCTCACCGGTACGGCGCTGCTCGAGTCGGGCGAGGTGATCTTCCGCGGCGAGGCGCGCCACGTGTTCCGCGCCAAGGGGATGTCGCGCATCGCGGCGGAGGACGGCGCCCTCGTGCTCGAGGGCGAGCACGGCGTCGCGCGGATCGCGCTCGGCCCCAAGGCGGCGGTGTGGGCCGCGAAGCTCAACTCGCCCCCCTCGCGCCTCGACAAGGCGGGCCTCTCGAAGCTGGCGGGCGCGGGGGTCGTCGTCGTCGTCATCGGCGAGCCCGACGCCGCGTTCGCGCGTGAGCTCGGGGCGATCGGCGCGACGGTGAAGGCACGCGCAAAATCAGCACCGTTCGCGTTCGTGTTCGCGGGCGACGCGGCGAAGTGCCGCGCGGGGGTGAAGAGCGCGCGCGCGATGATCGCCGAGGATGGCGCGATCTGGGTCGTCTACCCGCGCGGGCAGAGGTCGTTCACCGAGAACGACGTGCTCGCGACCGGCCGCTCGCTCGGGCTCAAGGACGTGAAGGTGATGCGCTTCTCCGACACCGACACCGCGCTGAAGTTCGTGGTGCCGCTCGACGCGCGCAGAGGCCGGAAGTAGAGTCCCGCCACCATGGCGAGGAAACCGACGGCGTATTGGGACTACATCAAGGTCGAAGAGCTGCTCGCGCTCCAGGGAGGCCTCGACGCGAGCGACGACGGCCTCTCGAACGACGAGGTGCTCTTCATCACCGTGCACCAGATCGACGAGCTGTGGTTCAAGCTCGTCCTGCGCGATCTCACCGCGGTGCGGACGCTCTTCGCCAAGGCGCCGGTCCCCGAGCAGGCGCTCGCCTCCGTCGTCCGCGGGCTGCGCCGCATCGATCTCCTCCTCCGCCAGACCGCCGAGCACTTCGCGCTGATGGAGACGATGACCACGCGCGACTACCTCGCGTTCCGCGACAAACTGAGCCCGGCGAGCGGCTTCCAGTCTGCGCAGATGCGCGAGATCGAGATCCTCCTCGGCCTCGCCGACGGCGACCGCATCCCCCTCGGCCACGAGGGCAGCTACCTGTCGGCCCTCAAGGGCCACGACGGCTCGGAGAGCGCGGCCTACCGGCGCGTCGTGAAGCGGCTCGAGGATCGGCCCACCCTCAAAGAGGTCATCTACGATTGGCTGTATCGTACACCGATCCAGGGCTCGATCCCCGGCCAGCCGGGCGACGACGAGCACGTGCGGGCGTTCGTGGACTCGTACGCCAAGGTCCACGCCAAGGCGGTGTCGCGCGCCCTCGAGCTCGCCCGCACCGACGCGCTCACGGCGGCCGACGTCGAGCGCCTCGAGAAGCGCTACGCCCGCGAGGTCGAGGACGGGCGCAAGTTCCTCCTCGCCGAGGACGTGCCTGCCGAGTCGCGCGCGCGCCACATGCGCATCCGCGCTGCCCTCCTGTTCATCGAGGGGTACCGCGAGCTGCCGCTCCTCGCGTGGCCGCGCGAGATCATCGAGGGCTTGGTCGCGGTGGAGCAGGCGTTCGTGCTCTTCCGCCAGCGCCACGCGCGCATGGTGGAGCGCGTGATCGGCCGCCGCACCGGCACCGGCGGCTCGGCGGGCGTGGAGTACCTCGACCAGACGGCGCTGAAGTACCGCATCTTCAACGAGATCTGGGCGGTGCGGACGCTCCTCGTCGACAAGAAGCACCTGCCGCCGCTCGAGAACCCGAGCTTCTACGGCTTCGCGACCGACCCGCCGCCGTCGTCCTGACGCGCGGCGGCGCGAGCCGGCGCCGCGACGCTCACACGTCGAGGGCGCGCTCGAGGGCCTCGGAGAGGCGCCGCAAGACGTTGATGCGGGCGAGGTGCTTGTCGTCCGACTCGATGAGGTTCCAGCGCGAGATGTCGGTGCTGGTGCGATCGATCATGTCGCACGCCGCCTCCTCGTACGCGTCCCACTTGTCGCGGTTGCGCCAGTCCTCGGCCGTGATCTTGAAGCGCTTGAACTTCGTCTTCTCGCGATCCTTGAAGCGCCGGAGCTGCTCCTCCTTCGTCACCGCGAGCCAATATTTCACGACGACGATGCCGTGCTCGGAGAGCTGCTCCTCGAAGTCGTTGATCTCCGAGTAGGCCCGCATCCAGTCCTCCTCGGGCGCGAACTTCTCCACCCGCTCGACGAGGACGCGCCCGTACCAGGAGCGATCGAAGATCGTGAAGCCGCCGCGGCGCGGCATGTGGCGCCAGAAGCGCCAGAGGTACGGCTGCGCGCGCTCCTCTTCGGTCGGGGCCGCGATGGGGATGACGTGGTACTGCCGCGCGTCGAGCGCGCCGGTGACGCGCCGGATCGCGCCGCCCTTGCCGGCCGCGTCGCCGCCCTCGAAGACGAGCACCACCGAGCGCTTGGCGAACTTGGGGTGCCGGCTCAGGCCGTTGAGCCGGCGCTGCTCCTTCTCCAGGAGGCCGACGAACTTCTCCTTCGACAGGCGCTCCTCGAACTTGAGCGAGCGCAGGATGTGGAGGTTGTCGACGGGCGCGACCCGCGGGGCGGGGCGCGGCGTGGCCGCCTTGCCGCCGGAGAGGCGCTTGTGGATCGAGTCGCGGAGGATCGTCGCCACCGTGAGGGAGCGGTAGTTCGCGTCGCCGCCTTCGACCACGTGCCAGGGCGCGTTCTCGCGATCGGTGAGCCGGAGGACCCGCTCGGACACGTCGCGGAACTGGTCGTATTTCTCGAAGTTCTTCCAGTCTTGCTTGGTCACGCGCCAGCGCGTCTTCTTGCTCGACTCGAGCTCCTCGAGGCGCTTCTTCTGCGCCTTCTTGGAGAGGTGGAACCAGAACTTCACGAGGAGCGCGCCCTCGGCGGCGAGCATGCGCTCGAAGCGCACGAGCTCCTCGATGTCCTGATCGAGCTCGGCGCGGCTGAGCGAGCCGGTCACGCGCTCGATGATCGGGTAGGTGTACCAGGAGCCGAAGAGCACGCCGATGCGGCCCTTGGGGGGCAGCGCCATCCAGTAGCGCCACATGTGCGGGCGCGCGGCCTCGTCTTCGGTCGGAGACCCGAACGCGGTGGTCCGCACGTGGCGCGGATCCATCCACTCGTTGAGCAGGTTCACGGTCTCGCCCTTGCCGGCGCCGTCGACCCCGTTCACGAGGACGATCACCGGAAACGCCTTCTTCTCGAGGAGCGTGTATTGTGCATCCAAGAGCGACGACCGGAGCACCGGCGCCTTCTTCTTGTACGTCTTGTCGTCGATCGCGTGGCCCAGCTCGGCGGACTCGAACATCCCTCGAGTATACGTGCTTCGCGGCGATGGAGATCGCGGGCGAAGGCGCGCGCGCTTAGGGCGCGGCGGCCGCGTCGTCGGGGTCGGCGAGCTCCTTCTCCATGCCCCCCGTCCCGAAGGAGAGCCCGCGCCCGACCGCCTTCTCTTGCGGCGGAACCCACACGATCTCGACCCCGCGCGCCCGCACGAACATCCCCGTCGCGGCGTCGGATTTCGGCGGGAGGTCGAAGCGGAAGCGCACGTCTTGCGCGGCGACGCGAAGGGTCTGCGACTGCAGCGGCCGACGGTGATGATCGAGGAGCGTCACCGTCACCGGCCCGAGATCCTCGGTGGACCGGAGGGTGAGCTCCCACGCGGTCGAGCGGGGCGCCGGGCGCGCGGGCGCGCTGTCGCCGAAGGGATCGCCGAACGACGGCCGGCCCTGGCTCGGGCGCTGCGTCTCGCGGACGAGCAGCGGGAAGGACTTGGGCGCGGGCGCGACGTACGAGCGGAGCCACGGCGCGTCCGGCACCGCGAGCTTGGGCACGTCCGCGTCCTTGAGCCGCGGGCTGATC
>JAEUKG010000601.1 GCA_016794325.1 Myxococcales bacterium
AGCTCGATCGAGAGCGAGGCGACGGTGACGAGCGCGCGTACGGTCTCGGGGGCGCTGTCGGGGAGCGTCGACTCGTCGAGGGTCAGCCGGTAGCGGCCCCCCGCGCCGTCGGCGAGCTCCCACGGCAGCGGGCGGGCGATCGGCGCGCCGCTCGAGGCGAACAGGATCTCGTCGTGCTCGCCGTCGACCCGGGCGAGCGTGAACGCGACGTCGGGCCAGAGCTCTTCGACGAGCGTCGCGAGCTCGCGCAGCACGACCCGCGCCGAGACGCCGCGGCCCGAGAGCCGCTCGATCGGCCCCGCGAGGGCGGCTCGCTCGCGCTCGCGCCCCTTCACCGTTCGTGGGCGCGGGCGCACCGGGAGCTCGGGCGGCGGCATCAGGCCCACGCGCGCGCACGCGACGAGCGCCCCCTCGAGCTCGTCGTCGGCCCCGTCGCGGCGATCGAGCACGGCGAGCCTCGCGAGGTGGACGCGGGCGTGCAAGGTCTCGGGCACGTGTTCCACCGCGGAGAACGTCGTCAGCGCGCCCACGAGGAGCTGACGCCCCTCCTCCAGGCGCCCGCACATCGCGGCGTGCAAGCCGCGCAGCGCCCGCACCTTGGCGACGGCGACGGGGATCGGGCAGGCCTCGAACGTCCGCTCGAGGGCGCCGAGCTCGTCCTCGAAGCCGTCGACGTGCCCCGCGGCGAGGCGGGCCTCGAGCGGCGCGAACCCGAGGTAGGAGCGCGCGAGATCGTTCGGGTCGGTCTCGGTGAGGGCGGCCTCGGCCCGCGCGAGCTCCTCGGACGAGCTCGCCCCGCCGTCGAACCGGTCGAGCGCGACGAGCATGCGCGCCGCCGCGCGCGCCGTCGGGAGGCGCCCCCGCATGAGCGCCTTGGTCATGGCGTCGAGCGACGGCAAGAGCGCCGCCGCGTC
This sequence comes from Myxococcales bacterium, assembly GCA_016794325.1. GTDB lineage: Bacteria > Myxococcota_A > Polyangia > Polyangiales > Polyangiaceae > SXNL01. Next base: position 915 of record JAEUKG010000601.1, read on the forward strand.
GCCGCCGAGGTGGCGACGGAGGAAGCAGAAGGGCCCCACCACCGGCACCGGCGCGAGGTGGAGCTCCTCGGCCTCCTGCATGCTCCGCACGATCGACTCGCAGGCGCGGGGGAAGTCCGCCATGCGGGTGAGGATCTCGGTCTCCGCCGCCGCGAGGAACGCGGTGTGGATGCCGCCCGCGAGGCGGTGCCGCTGCATGAGCTGCTTCACCCGGGGGATCTTGGGCGCGAGCTCGCGCGGGGGGCGCCCGAGGTGCACGCCCTTGAGCAGCGCGAAGGCGCCGGCGCGCACCGCCGCGGTGACGAGGCCGACCTCCTCGGCGCGACGCGACACGTCGGCGAAGGTCTCGTCGATGTCCCCGCGCTCGCCCCGCTGCGCGACCGCGTACGCGTTCATCTCCTCGGCGAGCACCTCGGTGAGCGGGCCGGTGATGTGCGCGCGGAGCTCCGCGAGGCGCAGCAAGGTGCGCTCGCCCCAGTCGCGGGTCCCGCCTTGGAGCGACGCCGCGGCGTGGCCTACGAGGAGGACGAAGTGGAGGTCGGGCTCGCCGAGGCGCTGCGCGAGAGGCGCGCCGCGCTCGATCTGGGCGTTGACCTTGCCGATGTCGAAGAGGCTCCCGTCGAACGACGAGAAGACGACGGAAGCCCCCACCCGCGCGTAGAGCTCGACGAGCGGAGGCAACATCCCCGCGTCGGCCTCCCGGAGCACCGGGGCGAGCGCGGCGTACGCGCCTCGAGCGTCGAAGGTGGTGGTGACGCGGAAGAGCGCCATCGCCGCGGTGGCGAGCGCGCGCCCGGCGTGCGAGACGAGCGCGCCGCTGCTGAGGACGTGGATGAGCCGCTCCTCGATCAGCGCCGGGGCGCCGCGGAACCCGGAGGCGAAGAGCGGCAGGAGGAGCGCCTCGTCCTCCGGCGCGAGCTCGGCGACCGTCGTCGTCGGCGAGCCGGCCTCCGTCGACGCGGCCGTCGCGCGCCGGAGGCGATCGAGCATGCGTCCTCGAGGGCGGCGCGCCTCGGCGGCGTCGTCGGGGAGCTCCCACCGGTAGACGGTGAGCGGCGTCACTCCGAGGAGCTCCGCGAACTCGGCGCGCGAGCGCTCGCCGCGGAGGCTCCGGATGCGCTCCGGCGTGAAGGGGATCATCGGCGTGAGCCCGTGCAAGCCGTCTGCCGAGCGCGCGGACCGTGAACGTTCCGCTCCGCCACGGTTGGATGGGTGCCGCTCGGACATTTGGATATTCTATTCGGAGAACGGAACATATCCAATGGATTCCGTTCTGGCCGGTGGCGGCGCAGGCCTCCTGAAACTAGCTGATTTTCCTCGGCACGCGCCGTGCTGAGGGTGGGGTCGATGCGGCGCCTCCTTGCCCTGACCACCCTGCTCGTGACCCTCGGCGCGATTTCCAAAGCGCACGCCGACGAGCCGGCCGACGTCGTCCCCCCGGTCCTCGAGGCCTTCGCGGAGGCGCCCTACCCGGAGGGCGCCGAGGGGCTCGAGGGGGTCGTGGTGTTGGTCTTGGACGTCGCCGCCGACGGGACGGTCACCCAGGCGACGGTCAAAGAGGCGGCGGGCCACGGCTTCGACGAGGCCGCCGTCCTCGCCGCGCGTCGCTTCGTCTTCAAGCCGGCGACGAGGGCAGGGCAGCCGATCGCGTCGCGCATCCTCTACAAGTACTCGTTCTCGCGCCCCGCGCCTCCTCCACCTCCGCCTCCACCTCCGCCTCCGCCGTCGACGGGCACGCTGCGCGGCGTCGTGCGCATGTCGATGGACCCGTCGCCCGTCGGCGGCGCGCGCGTGCGCGTCACGCGCATCGACGATCCGCTCCGCGTCGTGTCGGTGGTCACCGGCGCCGACGGGACGTGGACGGCGGGCGCGCTCGAGCCCGGCGCGTGGCTCGTGCACGTCGAGGG
>JAEUKG010000626.1 GCA_016794325.1 Myxococcales bacterium
CCCGCTCACGTATATCCGGCTAGGCCGCGACGGAGCGGCGTCGAGCGTCAGCGGCTTGATGTCCTCGGGCAGATCGACGGCCGCGAAGCTCTGCCCGGCGTCGGTCGACGCGGCGAAGAAGCCGCGGGAGAAATCGCCGAGCGCGATCGCGATCACGCGCCCGTTCGCGTCGAGCGAGAGGTCGACGACGTAGCGGCCGTCCACCCTCCCGGTCGCCTTCGACCACGAGCAGCCGCGGTCGACGCTGCGCGACACGCCCCCGACGAGCGCCGCGAGGACGACGCCGCCGGGCGCCACGACGATCGGCGGATCGTAGGAGCCGCTGCCGAAGAACGCGGAGTCCTCGCACACCCACCGCGGCGCGCGGCCGCGCTGATCGCTGAAGAGGAGGCCGAACGTGGTGCGCACGACCACGCGATCGCGGCTCTCGCGGTCGAGCGCGATCTGGCCCGCGCCCGGGAAGCGCCCGTTCGCCTCGGCGTCGCCTGCGCTCGCGGCGCAGACGAGCGCGGCGACGGCGGCGAGCGACGCGGCGCGGGAGCGCGACATGGATGACTTCATACCACCGCGTGGTATGAGGCCACCCGTCCATCGGCGGCGCGGCGCCGCCGCGGAGCCCTGGGGGTCCCTCACCATGAACGCTCGCACAATCGGTCTCGTGGGTCTGGGCGCGCTCGTCGCGCTCGCGGTGGCGGGTGGCTGCGGGGACGAGGACGCCCCGGTCCCGTCGAGCCCGGTCGACGGCGGCGCCGACGTCGCGCCTCCGCCGCCCGATCCTCCCGTCGACAGCGGCCCGGGCAAGCCCACCGCCGACATCCAGATCCTCCAGATCTCGGACTGGCACGGCCAGCTCGACCCCGTCAGCGAGACCGATTCCTCCGGCAATCCGCAGATTTACGGCGGCCTCAGCGCGCTCGCGACGTACTTCGCCGAGGACAAGAAGAAGAACCCGAACACGATCGTCGTCACCGGCGGCGACGCGTTCGGCGCCACCCCTGCCCTCTCGAACGTCTTCAAGGACGAGCCGGCGGTGAAGGGGCTGAACCTCCTCGGGCTGCAGGTCGACACGTTCGGCAACCACAACTTCGACGGCGGCATCGACGCGCTGAAGAAGCTCATCGGCATCGCCGACTACACGATGGTGTCGACGAACCTGAAGGGCGCCGACGCGGTGCTCGGCCCGAAGGTGAAGAAGAGCTTCCACATGATCGAGGTCGCCCGGGTGAAGGTGGCCTTCCTCGGCATCACGAACCCCGACGCCAAGGAGCTCACCCGGCCCGGAGCCTTCGGCGCGCTCGAGATCGAGGACCCCGTCCTCGCGACGAACCGCGCGGTGAAGGAGGCGAAGGCCGCCGGGGCCCACGTGATCGTCGCCCTCGCCCACCTCGGCGCGACGGGCAAAGACGGCGCGGGCAAGCCCACCGGCCCCCTCCTCACCTACGCGCAGCAGGTGAAGGGCGACGTGAACCTGGTCCTCGGCGACCACACCGACCAGGTCGTGAACACGGTGCTCGACTCGGCGACGGTGGTCGAGAACCGCAGCAAGGGCCGCACGTACGCGCGCATCAAGATCCACGTCGAGAACGGCTTCGTCTCGCTCATCAAGCCGGAGATCGTCGACCCGATCCAGACCGTGACGGCCGCCCTCCCCTGCGGCCCGCTGACCCCGACGTGCCAGTGCCCGACCGTCGCCTGCCCCGACGCGACGTACACGTGCAACGCGGGCCGCTGCCAGCGCGACGCGGTGAAGCCGGACCCGGCCGTGACCGCGCTCCTGCAGCCGTACCGCGACCAGCTCTCGGTGAAGTTCGACGAGAAGGTGGCGACGGTGGACTCGGTCCTCGTCGCCGACGGCACGCACCGCACCCAGGAGGTCGCCCTCGGCGACGTGGTGGCCGACGCGCTCCTCGATCGCTACAAGGCGCAAGGCGCGCAGATCGCGTTCACCAACGGCGGCGGCCTGCGCGCCCCGCTCCCGTCGTCGTACGCCCCCGCCGACAAGACGCTGCGCCGCACCACCGCCGGGTACGCGTCGGGGCCGCCGTTCGACCTCGTGGTCGGCGACTTCTACACGGTGCTGCCCTTCGGCAACACCTGCGTCGTCCGGAAGATCACGGGCAAGGTGCTCTGGGAGGTGCTCGAGAAGAGCGTGTCGGCGCTGCCGGCCTCGAGCGGCGCGTTCTTGCAGATCGCAGGCTTCAAGTTCTCGTTCAGCCAGGGAGCGGCGGCGGGGGCGCGCGTCACCCAGGTCACGCTCGACGAGGGATCCAAGAACGTCCCGTCGAACGACGTCACCGAGTACACGATCGTCACCAACGACTTCACCAACGCGGGAGGCGACGGCTTCTCGATGCTGGTCGAGCCCGTGCCCTCGCCGACGCGCGACCTCATGTCCGACGTCGTCCTCGACTACGCCCGGGCGAAGGGGGCCGTCGTGGCGCCTCCGGCGACGCGCATCACCGCGCTGCCCTAGGCGCTCGCCGGGCGTGACAAGGGGCCCACACTGGCCCACAATGAGGGCGCCTTGAGCTCCGACAAGTCCGACCGAACGAAGAGCGACGCCGACGACTCCGACCGCGACGAGGGCGAGGACGGAAAGAAGCCCGACGCCGAGGCAGGCGACGAGGCGTCGACCGCCAAGGCGTCGTCCGCGAAGGCGTCCCCCACCAAGGCGTCCCCCGCCAAGGCGTCCCCCGCCAAGGCGTCCCCCGCCAAGGCGACGCCCGCGAAGGCGGCCGCCAAGAAGACGGACGAGGACGACGACGAGGACGACGACGAGGACGACGAGGACGACGACGGCGAGGGCGAGGAAGAGAAGGCGTCGGGGAAGAAGGCGGACGAGACGCCGTACCGGGGCTCCGGCCCGTCCAAGGGGAAGCCGGCCAAAGAGCCCGCCGGCTTGTGGACGCGCGCGGCGGCCCGCTGGGCCGCGATCTCGCTGGTGCTCACGCTCTTCTACGTCGTCTACACGAAGCACCCGTACTACCTGCGCGACCAGTTCTCGCCTTGGCGGCCGATCTTCCGGACGATCTTCATCGGGTGGCTCGCGCTCGGGCTCCCCTACGTCGTCGCCGCGCTCAAAGAGTTCACCAAGCGCTCGCTCTGGTTCACCGACGTCGGGCTCCATTTCCTGCTCATGGGGCGCTGGGCGCTCAAGCGCTTCCAGCGCAAGCACTCGTCGCACCTCTGGCGGAGCAAGCGCCTGCGGAACACGCTCCGATCGATCGCGGTCAAGGCGTTCTTCACCCCGCTGATGACGACGTTCTTGAGCGGCCACCTGAACTCGGTGTCCAACCACTGGCTGCGGAAGAAGGGCGTCGCCCCCTTCAATTTCGGCTCCTCGACGACGATGGAGCAGTGGTGGGCGACGGTGAAGGCCAAGCTCCCGCTGCTCGTCCCGAGCGGGAGCGACTGGAGCGCCCTCGTCTCCCCGTCGACGTGGTCGATGGCGGACATGCGCTGGGGCCTCGACATGGCCTACGACTTCGTCTTCATCGTCGACTGCGGTATCGCGACGATGGGGTACCTGTCGGAGAGCCGCTTCCTCGGGAACAAGACGAAGAGCGCCGAGCCCACGGGCCTCGGCTGGATGGTGGCCATCGGCTGCTACCCGCCGTTCAACCAGATCCTCGGCACCTACATGCCGCTCGGCGGCGGCCACCGCATCATCAGCATCACCGACGAGAAGACGCTGCTCGTCTTCAAGGCGCTCACCGTCCTCCTCTTCTCCATCTACGCGTCGGCGACGGTGGCCTTCGGGTTCAAATTCTCGAACCTCACCAACCGCGGCATCATCACCCGCGGTCCCTACGCGTTCATCCGCCACCCCGCCTACGTCACGAAGTGCCTCGCGTGGTGGCTCGAGCACATCCCGGGCCTCTCGCTCGAGACCGCCTTCTTCCTCTGCGGCACGTGCAGCGTCTACGCGATGCGCGCGTGGACCGAGGAGCGTCACCTCAGCATGGACGCCGCGTACCGCGCCTACAAGAAGAAGGTCCCATGGGTCGCCATTCCACGCATCTTCTGACCGTCACCGCCCGGAGCGTCGCCCTCGCCCTCGGGGCAGCGGCGGCGGGCTCGCTCTTCGTGGGCTCGGGCTGCGGCGGCGCCATCGCCTCCGAGCCGCCGCCCGCGGACGCGGGCGTCTTCGACGCGCCGCCCACGCCGACCGCGCGGCCGGACGCGGGCCCTCCCCCCAAGCCCGACGCCGGCGTCCCCGAGGACGACGACCCGTGGATGAAGGGCGACCCGGGCCCCACCACCCCCGCCACGGTGATCGAGCTCGGCTCGGTCCCGGCGAACGGGAAGGCGACGTTCGAGATCAAGCCCGGCGCCCTCGGCTTCAACGTCACCGGCGCGATGAACGGCGAGGACTTCGGGATCAAGGACATCGAGAGCCCCTCGGGGCAGCTCGTCCACAAGGACTCGATCCCGCACAACGGCGACCACGACACCTCGAGCACGCTCTTCGGCGAGATCGCCGCGGCGGGGGTGCCCCAGAGCAACCACCCGAAGGCGATGCCCGCGATCGAGAGCGGGACCTGGGGCGTGACCTTCCGAGCTCCGGGGCCGGTCGCGACCACCGTTTTCGTGCAGAATACACCCGATGGGGCGTTCCACGGGGGCGCCCTCGACATCCACGTGCACCTCCCCGACGGCCTCGACGTCGAGGGCGACACGGTGTCGAAGAACCACTACAAGCGCGTCGCAGGCATCCGCGATCGCATCGACGCGTTCGCCGAAGCGATCCGCGACCTCTACGGGCTCACCCGCGGCGACGTCACGTTCCACCTCGTCGCGAGCCGCTACCAGGAGATCGACGACGACGAGCTCGCGGACGCCTTCGCGCTCTCGAAGGTCGCGACCGGCCACCAGGCGCTCCACGTCGTCTTCAGCCAGGCGTCGCGCGACCAGCAGTGGTGGGGCATCGCCGGCGGCATCCCCGGCACCCCTCGCACCGGGACGTCGCAGTCGGCGATCGCGCTCGCGATGGACGACCGCGCCGACGCGCTCATGGAGGGGTACGTGCTCGCCCACGAGGCGGGCCACTTCATGGGGCTCAGCCACACGACCGAGTTCGAGAACCGCGGCTACGATCCGCTCGAGGACACCCCGCAGTGCCCGAACATGACCTTCAACAACTTCCCGAGCTGCCCCGACTACACGAACGTGATGGCGGCGGCGGGCGCGCTCACCCGAGCGACGAAGGTCTCGCCGCTGCAGCGTCGCGTCGTTCAGGGCTCGCCCCTCTACCGCGCCTTCGTGAGCGGTGACCCGCCCCCGCCGAAGAACGCGCGCGCCGCTCCCGACTTCGGCAAGCTCTTCGGGCACCCCGGCGTCCCGCCGACCGCGGCGGAGGCGGTGGTGCTCGCCAGCCTCTGCGGCCACGTGAGCGCGGGGCGCGTGGTCGCGTACGCGCGCGCGGGCGTCCCCGACGCCGAGCTCCGCCGCATCGCCGACGACGCGGCGGCCGCCCCGTCCGTCCGGCGGGCGGCGGCGAGGCTGCTACGTGCGGCGCCGAAAACGCGCTAGATCCACGGGCGTGAACGCACGCTCGCCGCTCCGCTTCGCGCCCATCACCTTCCTCGCCGTCGCCGCCGCCGCCCTCGGCGCCTGCGGCGCGCCCACCGCCCACGCGCCCCAGGCCACGCCGTCGGTGTTCGACCGCGTGGTGCCGTCGGTGGTCGCGGTGATGAACGACGATCGCGATCTCCGAGACGAGGAGGCCAAGCACGCGCTCGCGGAGATGGGCCTCGAGGGCCACGCGCCCAAGAGCGTCGTCGACGTCTCGCTGCGCAAGGAGCCGTCGCCCCACGGCACCGGCTTCATGATCGAGGGCGGGCTCATCCTCACCGCCGCCCACGTCGTCCACACGCCCGACCGCCTCAAGGTCACGACCCGGGCCAAGCGCACCGTCGACGTCGAGGTCGTGAAGATCGACGAGGTGCGCGACGTCGCGGTGCTGCGCCCCAAGGCGCCGATGCCGGAGGTCCCGCCGCTGCCGCTCGACCGCGGCACGGCGAAGGTCGGCAACAAAGTCTGGGCCATGGGCCACACCGGCGGCGGGCTCTGGGAGCTCGCCTGGGGCGTGACCGAAGGCGTGACGTCCGGCGTGGTCGACATGCTCGGGGCGCAGCTCGTCTTGCACGACGCCGCCGTGTACCCCGGCTTCTCGGGCGGGCCCGTCGTCACCGTCGACGACGCGGGCACGCCCCGCGTCCTCGGCGTCAACCACGCCATCCTCTTCACCGGCGGCCTCTTGCCCGTGGCCACCATCTCGAGCGCCTCGTCGGTGGGCGACATCCGCGCCGTGCTCGCCGGCCAGCCGCCGGCGGTGCAGGGCAAGCTCGCGACCTTCGCGAAATCGCGCGGCGCCGAGACGCGCGCCGAGCTCTTCGTCAGCGAGAGCCTCGCGGTGCACCGCGATCCCCAGCTCCTCACCACCGCCGCGATCCGGGAGAACCGGCGCTTCATCGAGGCGCAGGAGGAGGCGCGCGTCCCGATCGTGGCGATGCTCTTCGGCGTCGAGCCCGGCGCCCACGAGGTGCAGCTCAAGGTGAGCGACCCCGACGACCACACCGTCGCCGACGTGAAGCGCACCGTGAACGTCCCCCCGCACGAGCGCATCGGCTTCGTCAGCGCCGATCTCCGCTTCTGGGCGAAGGAGAGCGGCCGCTACGAGATCCACGCCTACGAGAAGGGGAAGGTCATCGGCCACACCGACGTGTGGGTGATCGACTCCGACGGCGGCGCGCCGCCGCTGAACGACGCCGACGTCGACGACGTGGAGGGAGGCGACCCGCGGGTGAGCGTCGTCGTCGCGCAGGCCGGGATGACCGATCCCCTCACCCTCGTCGGGATCCGCGCGGGCTGGAGCGAGTGGCGCTATCCGCGCCGGGTGGCCTTCACCTGGTTCGCCCGCGGCTCGCGCGGGTGGACCGGCACGAACGTGGCGATCAGCTCCTTCGTGCTCGACGACAAGGGCACCATCGTCGGCCGCGGCGTCGGCTGCATCCGCCCCGAGCTCCGGCCCGAGCTGCCGTGGAGCTGCATGGGCCAAGGGGGCACGCCGCTCCTCGGCGGCGCCGGGCGGTACGACATCGTCTTCGCGATCAACGACCGCCCGGTCGCGGTCTGGCCGATGGAGGCCATCGTGCGCGTCGACGGGAAGAACAGCGCGCTCGAGCGCTGGCTCGACGAGGTGAAGAAGAGCGGCGGCGTGAAGAAGCACGATCACGGCCCGCCCAAGGGGATGGCCCCGCCCCCCGCGAGCGGCGCGCCGCCGGCGCCGAGCGCGCCTCCCCCGGCGCCGAGCACGCCCCCGCGCGTGACTCCGCCTCCGCCGCCCGCTCCGCTGCCACCGACCGGCGGCGGCGGCGGAAAGCCGAAGGGCGGCAAGCCCGGCAAGAAGCGTTGACCCACCCGCCGACAACACGAATCTTTCTCGCCAGTTAGGACCTCGCGCGGGCCCGCTCCCCGCGCCCGCGCGAAGGAGCGCTCGGCGTCGCTCCGCGCCCGAAGCGCCGAAAAGGGGCGCGCCCCCTCGGAAGAGGACACAATTTGGAAGAGGAGCAGTTCATGGCCTCGTCTTCCTTGCGGCACGCCGTCTGGCTCACCCCGATCGTCCTCGCCTGCTGCATGGCGCCCGCGGGAAAGCCCGCGGCGAGCGCCGAGAAGAGCGCGCCGCCGATCGCCGCCGCCGGCCCCGACTCCGCGGTCGCGACGCCGGAGCCGGAGGTCGACGTCTCGAGCTCGCCGCCGCCCGAGGCCGCGCCGACGATCGCGCCCGCTCCTCCGGCGCCGCCCGCGCCGAAGGGCCCCCTCTTCCTCGGGCGCTTCGACGCCGCCAACGCGACCGGCCCTCGCTTCTCGTGGTCGGGGTCGGCGATCGTCGTCCGCTTCACCGGGCCGAGCCTCGCGGTGACGCTCGAGGACAACGGCTGGAACTGGTACGAGGTCGAGGTCGACGGCGAGAAGCGCGCGCCGCTCGCGATGCGCCACGGCGTCGTCACGTATTCGATCGCCAGCGGCCTCGCCGCCGGCGAGCACGTCGCGCGGATCGCGCGGCGCAACGAGGCCCACGGCGGCGTCACGCGGCTCGTCGGCTTCGAGGTGGCCGAGGGGCACGAGATCCTCTCGCCGCCGCCCCGCCCGACGCGGCGGCTCGAGTTCGTCGGCGACTCGATCACGTGCGGGTTCGGCACCGCCGGCGACCACCCCTGCCCCTTCGAGTACCGCACCGAGAACCACGAGCTCACCTACGCGGCGCTCGCCGCCAAGGAGCTCGGGGCCGAGGGCCACACCGTGTGCTGGTCCGGTTGGGGCATGGTCCGCGGCGCCGACGGCTCCTTCGGGGCGAACCTCCCCGCGGTGTACGGGCGCGCCTTCCACAAGCCGACGAGCCCCGCGTGGGACACGTCGAGCTTCCAGCCGCACGCCGTGGTCATCGCCCTCGGCACGAACGACTTCGGCCAAGGCGACCCCGGCGACCTCTATACCAACGCGTATAGTGCGTTCCTCGCGCGGCTCCGCGCCGCGTACCCCGACGCGTGGCTCGTCGCGACGACGAGCCCGATGCTCTACGCCGGCCAGAAGGCGCGGCAGCGGGAGCTCGTGGAGAGGGCGCTCGCCCGCCGGCGCGCCGCCGGCGACGAGCGCGTGACCGTGGTCGACTTCGCCTCGCAGACGTTCGAGGGCATGGGCTGCGGCGGCCACCCGGGCAAGAAGACGCACGCGAAGATGGCGGAGCGCCTCGTGCCCGTGTTGCGCGAGAAGCTCGGCTGGGTCGACGCCGCGCCCTGAACGCGGAATCGCTCGGGGCGCGGGGGCGTTCCGACGGTACGCTCCCCCGATGCGCCCCCGACGCCCGCTGGCCATCCCGATCGCGGCCCTCGCGATCGTCGGCGCCTCGAGCTGCCGCGACGCGGGGCGCGAGGCCCGCCCCTCCCGAGCCGACGGCGCGGCGCCGGTCGCCAACCTCGCGCCCTCCGCCCGGCCGGCGGCGTCCGCGTCGGCGCCCGCGGCGGGGAGCGGGAGCGCCTGGGCCGCGGCCTCGAGCGGCGCGCCGGCGAGCTTCGGGCGCTACTTCTCGCTGCAGCCGCGCTCCGACGACGAGACACGGGCGCTCGAGGCCACCTACGACGCGCTGCCGACCGCGCCCGTGGGCACGTCCGACGGCGCGGTCGTGCTGTGCCGGATCGCGGTGGTGGAGCCGGCGCCCCGCCCGAAGTCGGCGTGGGATCGAGCGAACGGGCGTGACCTCGCGCTCGGGATCTTCCTCGACGGGCACCGGATCACCCAGGTCGAGGGGCCGCTCGGCCAGCCGTGGCTCGTGGCCCGCGTCGACGACGCGCTCGCCGGCGCGCGGCCGGGCGCCCGCGTCACCTTCGAGCTCCGCGACCGCGACCAGGATCGCGCATATCCGTACGTGGATAGCATACCGGTCGGCGCGCTCGAGGCCGCCGACGGCGGGCTGCCGGCCCCGGCGAAGGCGAGCCCGGTCGGGATGAGCTGCCGCAGCGCGCCCCTCTCGGTCGCGGCGGAGGCGCTGCTGCCCGCCGCCGATCGCGCCCTCGCCGCCGCGGAGGCCAAGGCCACGTGGCCGCCGGGCGCGCCTCCGCCGGTCGACGTCGTCTCCGACGCCCTCCGCCCGGCGGTCGACGCGATCCGCGTCGGCGAGCACCTGGCCCAGGGCCGACCCGCGCTCCTCGGGCGCTGGCGCGAGCGCGAGGAGCGCCTCGCCGCGATCGCGCGCCGCCACGACGGCGCCGCCCGGGAGGCTCACGCCAAGCTCGCGCCCGCGCCGGTCGGCGCGTGGGTCGACGTCGGGCCGTCCCTCGCGGCGCGCGTCGGCGCGTACGTGTGCCCGCCCGTGCCGAAGGGCGCCGATCCGGGCCCGCTCAACGACGACCAGCGCGAAGGCTGCGGCCTGGTCCTCGAGCTGAAGAGCCCGACGCGGCTGCGCTTCGACGCGAACCCGGCGCCGGGGCCGGCGTGCCGGATGACGGGCGAGGTCCACGTCGAGGTCGTGACCGGCCCCGGCACCGCGTCGGGGGTGTGCGTCCTCGGGATCCGCCGCGGGGCCGCGTGGCTCAAGCAGGCCGTCGATCTGTCGCCGTCGGACCCGACCGTGCTCGTCCTCGGGGGCGCGCCCTCCGGGCTGCCGCTGCGGATCCGCCTCGGCGACGCGACCGCGGTCCTCGCGACGCCGCCCGCGCCGGAGTGACGTTCAACGTCGAGCGCGCGCGCCGCGGCCCGCGCGGTCGGAGAGGACGACCGCCGCCGCCGCCGCGCCGCTCGACATCGCGCCGACGATCCCGTGGCCCGCGCGCGTCGACGCGCCCGCGAAGTAGAGGCCTGGGAGCGGCCCGCGGTAGCCCGGGCGACCGCGGAGGAACTGCGACGGCGTCGCCGCGAGCCCGTAGCCCGTCCCCCCCTCGGCGCCGGTGTAGCGGACGTGGCTCGCGGGGGTCGCCGACTCGCGGAACACGATCCGCCCGGCCGCCCCGGGGAAGAGCGCGTCGAGGCGCCGGACCATCTCCTCCTCGATGCGGGCCTTGGTGCGGGCGTAGGCCTCACTATCCCTGTACGCCCATGTGGCGACGTCCGCCTCGCGGACGCCGAAGCGCTCGAGCGCCCCCGGCACCACCGTCATCACCTCGACGTTCGTGATCCCGGCGGGGGCGTGGTGGAGGGCGTTCTCCGGATCTTTGTAGCTGGCGCTCGTGACGTAGCAGCCGCCGACCGCGACCGGCGCCGACGGATCGTCCGCGTAGAAGCGCTCGACGTCGAAGGAGTCGAACTGCCAGACGTTGTGCGCGCCCATCCCCTCGAGCGGGCCCTCGACCCCGAGGAAGGTGATGAAGAGCGCGGCCGCCATCTCCAGGCTCCGGGTGCGCGTGACGAGCTCGGCGGGGAGGTGCGCGGGGCCGACGAGCTCGAGCAGCGTCTTCTTGTAGTCGGCGTTCGAGATCACGAGGTCCGCGCGGACGTCGCGCGGCGGGCCCCCGGCGCGCGCCTGCAGCCGCACCCCCACCGCGCGCCCGCCCTCCACGAGGACGCGCTCCACCGGCTGCCGCAGGTGGACCGAGCCGCCGAGCGCCTCGACCCGGGCCGAGAGCCGGTCGGCGATGACCTGCCCGCCCCCCTCGGGGTAATACGCCCCGCGGAAGTAGTGCCCGGCAAGGCCCATGTGGAGCAAGGCGCTCACCTTGCTCGGGGGCAGGCCGTAGTCGCCGCTCTGCCCGAGCACCACCGCGCGGGCCCTGGGATCGCGCATGCCGATGGCGTCCAGCACCTCCGCCATCGTGCTCTTCTGGAAGCGCGCGAGCCGCAGGCCCGCGACGGCGAGCGGGACCAGCTCCGCGACCGGCGGGCGCCCCCGCCGCTCCATCGCGCGCGCCGCGGTCATCACCGAGGCGACGAGCTTCACGTAGCGGTCCGCCGCCCGCCGCTCGTGGGGGAAGAGGGCCACGAGGCGATCCCGGTAGCGGCCGAGATCGGCGGGCACGCGCAGCTCGAGGCCGGGGTAGACGAGCCGGTCGAACCCGTCCTGGTCCATCGGGCGGAACACGACGTCGTGCACGCCCACGTCGCGGAGCATGCGCGGGATCGGGCCGTCGGGCCCGCAGTCCCCGACGTAGTGCAGGCCGACGTCGAAGTGGTACTGCGCCCGCCTCGGGCCCCGCGCGAACTGGGTCGCGCAGCCGCCGGCCGCGTAGTGCGCCTCGAACACCGCCACCGAGAAGCCCGCCTGGGCAAGCCGAGCGGCCGCGACGAGCCCCCCGAGGCCGCTGCCGACGATCGCGACGTCCACGCGCTCCGGCAGGTCGGCGTGGGCCCGGCGGCGAGTGATGGACGCGGTGGCGGGTCGAGCGTTGGCCATGGGCTCATGTTGACATCGCCCACATCGCCCGTCCAGGCGAATGTTGCGCGGGGCCACATTTCGACCTACCGTCGAGGCGTGGGCACGCGGCGCGGCTACCATCACGGCAACCTGCGGCGGGCGCTGCTCGACGCGGCGCTCGCGATGTTCGTGGCGCGCGGCTCCTTCGACTTCACCCTCCGCGAGCTCGCGCGGGAGGCGGGGGTCACCCACAACGCGCCGTACCGGCATTTCGCCGGCAAGAGCGAGCTCCTCGCCGCGCTGCGGGAGGAGGGCTTCGGCGCGCTCGCCGAGGCCTGCCGCGCCGCGCTCGTGGCGGCGGGCCCCGACGACGTGCGGGCGCGGGTGCGGGCGCTGGGCGAGGCCTACGTCCGCTTCGCGGTCGGCCACCCGCACCACTTCCGCTTGATGCTCTACGACCCCCTGGGCGGCGAGGGCCCGGCGCCGGCGCGCGAGCCCGGCGGAGCGTTCGCGCTCCTGCAGGGCTCGCTCGAGGAGGCGCGCGCGGCGGGCGTCGTGCGGGCCGACCTCCCGACGCGCGAGATCGCGCTCGCGGCGTGGGCGCTGGTCCACGGGCTCGCGTCGCTGATGGTCGAGCGTCACGTGCCGGCCGACGAGGCGCGCCTGCGCCGGCACGTGAAGGTCCTCGACGCCCTCTTCTTCGAGGGCGCGAGCGCCTGAGGCGGGCGCTACTTCGTGGGCTTCCAGGTCGCGGTCGCGATCTCCTTCTCGGCCGCGCCCCCGGTGTACACGACGGCGACCTTCACCTCCTTGCCCACGAGCGACGGGCCGAAGGCGTTGTCCGCCGGCTCGGCGCACACGATCGCCTCGCCGGCGTCGAGCTTCTTGTCGGCGTTCTTGTCGTCGAAGGTGACGGCGAGGGTGAGCTGGGGCACGCCCTCGGCGCTGGCGCGGACCACGATCTTGTCGGTCTCGTAGGCCTGGGGGGCCGCGGTGACGGCGATCGAGAAGAGCTTGTCGCCGCCCTTGTCGGTGAGGGCCACGTCCGCCGGTTGGAGGGTCACGTCGGCCTCCTCGGAGGAGCAGCCGGCGAGGGCGAGGAACGAGGCGGCGAGGACGAACGCGGGGGCGAGCGAAGAAGAGAAGCGGCTCATGGTGTGTGTCTCCGTGGGTATGCGACAAGAGCGCGGCGGTCATCGCCGCACGAGCAAAACCTGGCGCCGGCCCGGCGGCCCGGCCACGGACACGACCTGACACGACCTGACGGGGAGGGCGCCCCATCCCAGGCCGGATACCCGGCCGCGCGTGCACGATGCACGCTTTTCAATGATCCTGATCAAACACAAATCATGTCGACCCCGAGCACGAACAAACGAAGCAAAATCCGCGGCGATTTCCAGAGACGAACGCCGTAACGCGTTGATATTCCACGCGTTCATGGCGAACGCCCGGCCCCGGAGCGCCCCCCTGTGGAAAACCCTGTGGAGAAAATATTTGATATGACAGGTGTTTTTCTTGTTGCACGGCCGCCCGCGCTTTGGCATATATCGCCTCACGAAGTTCGCGGAACATCTCCCGCGGGCATCGTTGATCGTAGAAGCCGTTGGGGCGCTGCGGTCGGAGCGAGAGACCGACACCAAGGCCAGCTCGCTACCGCACCGAGCCTTTCCGGCACGCTTGACCCGTCAGCGTCAGGCGTGACCTCGGAGGGTTGTAAAGGCGCTCGTCCTCTCGAAATTCCGCAGACCCTCTCGGATCGGCGGAATGCTTGCAATGCCCATCGAGTACGCTCTCGAGCGTACGGGCGGCGTGAGTGGGAGGCCGGCAGAGCAGCCACGTGGAGCGATCCACGCGCGCCTGCTCCCGCTGCAAACGGTGGAAGGCACCTCGGTCTCTCGGATGGCGGCGCGCTTCGCGGTTCGTCGTCGGAAGGGAGGCCTCGACCGGTTCGGTCGCGCTCGAGACGAGCTCCAGCTCCCTCGGGCCGCAGGATCGGTGACCCAAGGTGCCCGAGACGTGCCGAGGAGGGGAACGACGTCGGCCACCGCCATGCGGTGGCAGCCCACGCAGCGCCTTTCGTAGCGCGGCGGCGGGTGACTCGTCCTTCGCTCGGTGTCTCGGCCCTCGCGTGACCACGACCTCGAAAGGGGTCCTCGACTCGTCTATCGAACCCGTCAAGCCCGCGCGAGCGGAGGAAAACGGGAGCGGGGGGCGCTTCGAGGGTGACGTGAGGCTCGCCCCGCACGGGCCGTCTCCGCAAGGAGGCGCGCGCCCGTGGGTGAACGGAAGAGAGTCAGCGCCTCTCGTCCAGCGAGGATCGACGTCCCGATGGGTCCGCTCGCAGGTCGTGTGATTGCAGAAATCCGTAGGCGGCGTCAGGCCTCAAATAAGCCCGCGAAACGCACCTCCAAAAAGGTGGCAGGCGCGAGTGAACGGTGGCCTAGCTCGGCTCGTTTCTCCGGTTCGTCCGGGGCGGTGGGTCGGGTGAACAGACGTCCGGAAGCCCGGGAGATGGCGGCCAAAGGCCATGTCCCGTGCAGAGGTTCCAGGGTGGTGCCATAAGCACCATTCGGCGGTCGGCTCATCCTTCGGGGTGCGTCGGTCGCGTGCCCCGCGCTCACGAGGCGACGGGAGCATACGAAGGGTCCCTACGGACAGAAGGCGTCTCGGGTCGCGGAAGCTCCCTCTTTTCACGAAGGGTGAGTCGCAAGCGATCTCGGCGTCGGTCGGTTGTCGAGGCTCCGCAGCCCGAATCCTGGGTGGCGAAGCGTCGGGCGCGCGAAGGCGCGCTCCCCTCGGCGAGGCGACCGGTGCGACAGAGGCGTCAGAGGTACGATCGAGTCGTCGCCGTGGGAGCACAACGCCCACGCCGGCAGGGACGGTTCCCCGCCGGTCTACGCTCCGACATCGATCCGCCGAAGCGGTCTTGGTGGCGTGAACCACCGTTTCCTCCGGAACAAGCTCGCGGTGCGCCTCGACTCGATCGAGAAGCCGCGGGTGAGCCAGCGCCGAGAGGCGCGTGAGCAGCCGGAAACACACGAGGTGCGGGTCAGCGTTTGGCAGTCAGGATGGCAGAGATCAGTCGACATGTGCCCTGTGGGGTCACGCCCGGCGCGTCAAGCGTCGGACACGAGCCACACTAGCCCGAAGCGAGCGCCTACCCCGTGCTGACACTGGGGGGACGCGTAGCCAAGGCGAACCGGTGCACCGGTGAACGCGCTCGACTCACGTTTTGAGCGTTCATCGGCTCGAGTGGCAACGCTCGAGTCGCGGCATGATCGAAGGCGCTTCCGGTACGTGCGTACGTCTCACCTTAACCGGTGGGGCGCGGCGGCGGCCTAGGCGACGGGGTCAAACCGAGCGGCGTGAAGGGCCCGAAAGGGGTTCACGGCGCGAGGGAGCGGATCGGGTGTCTGGAAACACTCGGACGTGCCTCGGAGCGACGATGGGAGCGTCAGAGGCTGGGTCATCGTGGTGAAGGCTCGACCAACCCCAAAAGGGCGCGTCGGGTCCGCATCCTCGGCGCTGAAAAGGCGCCGGTCGAGAGGTGCGCCGCGGTGGTACTTCGCCGAAGCTGGTGCCCGCTAATCGCGGCGCCAACCTCCCCCTACCCTCCCCGCGCGAACGGGTGGGTCCGTTGGGTGGCATCCGGACGAGACGAAGATGCGTGCGACCGTCCTCAATGGAGGCGCGCACGAGTCCGAATGGGCCGGCCCGAGAGCCGGAGCGAGCGCGTAAGACCGCTCCCCACGGAAAGCGACTTCTCTCGAGGGCGACCGGGCGACCGGATCGCCCTCGAGCTTTTTTGTCCTGTACCCTCGAGCGAGTGCACCCGCCGGGGACGATCTTCGCCGAGCGCTACGCCGTCGTGCGCCTGC
>JAEUKG010000708.1 GCA_016794325.1 Myxococcales bacterium
GAGCAGTCGGGTCGGGAACGGCTCGTCGCCGGTCAAGGTCGCGAGGAGCCGCTCGAGCCGCATCGCGACGATTGTCGCCCACCCGCTCGCGCCCAGGGAGAAGAAAGGGCGCTACTCGGCGCCCGACCGGCCGGCGAACGCCTCGCCCCCGGCGAAGCCGAGGGAGCGCACGACACGTGATACGTCGCCGCTCCGCCCGTCCTTCCCGGCCGTCGTCGCTCAGCGCGGCGCCGGGCTCACCCGGCACTCGCCGCCGACGCAGCGCGCGCGTGTGCCCGGCGTCTGCAGGCAGCTCTGGACGCAAGGCCCGTCCTCGCACCGGGCGGACATCGCCCGCTCGTGGTCGCGCCGGATCGCGACCGAGGCGCAGGTGCAACAGCGTCGCCCATCCCAGCGGAAGAGCGCGCAGTCGTCGTCTCCGGCGCAGGGCTCGAGCGGCGCCGGCGACCCCGGCGCGCCCTCTTCGACGAAGAGCCGGCTCGCGTCGGGCGGCTCGCTCGGCGCAGGCGACGAAGCGGGCGCGGGGGTGCACCCGCCGACGAAGACGCAGAGGAGCACGCAGGCTCGGGGGCTCACGGCCGCCGCCTCCGGATCGCGGCGACGACGCGGGACAAGGGAGGGGTCGTGGAGCCGGTGAAGAGGTGCTGGACCGCGAGCGAGAGCACCGCGCGCTGCGTCGGCGTCACCGGGCGCACGTCCTCGGGGAGCGAGGCGTCGCGCTCTCGCAAGAACTCCGACGCGGCGCGCAGGGCGTCGCGCGCGCGCCGGTCTTCGGGGGTCCGGATCGTGAAGCGCCACGCCCGGGCTCGCCGCGCGACCAGCGGCTTGTCGTCCCCCACGTCGACCCCGCTCGCGACGAACACGCGGCAGTCGTAGGTCCGGCACGTGCGGGGGCGCACCTCGTAGATGGAGCATCGATCGCCCGCCAGCATCGGGCACCGGCCCTCGGCGTCGTACCCCAAGAGGACGTGACCTCGCGGCGCCCCTGGGGCCGGGAAGAGCAGCGCCCTCGGGATCGCGGCGAGCGTCTCGACCTCGTCGGGGCCGATGTGGACGAACTGCGACGACGCGCAGCAGCCGACGCAGCCGTCGCACCGGACCACGGCGTCCCGGCGGCCGCTCATCGCCTCCCGCATCGCGGCCACCCACGGTCCGAGCCGGCCGGCCGCGCGCGGCCGCGCCGCGCCCCTGGGCCTCTTCGGGGTCGAATCCAGCACACCCTTCC
This sequence comes from Myxococcales bacterium, assembly GCA_016794325.1. Taxonomy (GTDB): domain Bacteria; phylum Myxococcota_A; class Polyangia; order Polyangiales; family Polyangiaceae; genus SXNL01. Next base: position 1,226 of record JAEUKG010000708.1, read on the forward strand.
ATCGCGCGCGCGTCGGGCCCGTGTCAACCCGGGACCTCGGGACTCGCCGCCCGACCGGACCGCCCGTGCCAGCCGCGGAAGGTGGGGCTCGGGGCGAGCGTATCACGGGGCATGAACGCGTCCCGGAACGACCGCTGGAACGGCTACTACTACGTCTTCGGCGACGGCGAGCGCTGCGTCGTCACGTTCAACGCGACCGCCTGCGATCCCGCCCACCAGAAGCCGTCGTTCGGTCGCCGCATCATCGGCTTCTCGCCGCCCGAGGACGTCTCGCCCGAGGGGATGCCGTCGCCAGCCGCGTTCGCTCGGCTCAAGGCCATCGAGGATCGCGCCGCCGCCCTCGTGTCCGAGCGCGGCATCCCCGCGTGGCTCGTCGGCAAGCAGGTCTATCGGGGCATGCGCGAGCTCGTCTTCCAGGTCGACGCCCGCGGCGTCGCCGCGTTCGACGCCATGGCGGCGCAGCTCGAGGTCGAGCTGGGCGGCACCGAGCTCGTCCCCTACGAAGGCTGGTCGTTCTTCAACGACAAGATCGCCCCCGACGCCGACGCGCGCGCGCACATCGCGAACCGCGAGGTCCTCGCCGCGCTCAAGAGCCACGGCACCGACCTCGGGCGCCCGCACGTCATCGACCACACCTTCGTCGGCTCGATGTCGGCGCTCGGCGCGGTGCGGCGTCGCCTGCTCGACGCGGGCTTCGTGGAGTCGGGCAGCTCCACGACGCACCTCACGCTCTCGACCACCGATCTGCTCGACCAAGACACCATCGACGCCCTCACCGCCAACCTTCGTCGCCTCGCCGAGCAGTCGGGCGCGAGCTACGACGGCTGGGGCGCGGCGATCGCGCGGAGCTGAGGCGCTCAGCGCCCCATGATCTCGTTCGCGATCTCCTCGGCGGGGCCGAGCGACGGGCTGTTGCCCTGGACGAGGATCACGCGCCGGCCGTCGATGCGGACGGTCGCGTCGCCCTGCTTCCGCGCCGCGGCCGCGAAGTCGAGGACGTTGACCTTCCGCTCCTTGCCGCCCTTCGACACCTTGAGCTCGTACTTGCGGAAGCCGTAGGGAGTCGGGAGCGCCGGGGGCTCAGGCCCCATCAACACCTGGCCGAGCCCCTTCAGCCGGGCGATCATGTCCTTCGGGGTCGCGAACGACTCGCCGGCGAGCGTCGTCGCGAGCGCGACGTCCTCCGCCTGCGGCCCCGCGTTGACGACCAGCTCGCGCCCCAACACCGCGCCCGGGCTCCGCGTGAGGTCGTACATCTCGACGTGGGTGCCGTCGGTGTTCCACCCGTCGTTCGTGCCGAGCGGCGTGTTCCACTGGCTGAAGCCGCGGAGGTTGCTCGCGCCGCGGTCCTCGAGCACCTCCTTGATCCGGATGGTGGGGAACTCGCCGAGCGGCCTCTTGTACCCCGAGCGATACTTCGCGGCCTCGTCCTTCGTGTTGTAGCTGTAGTCGAGCCCGAGGTTTCGGGCGAGCGCGCCCGGCAGGCGGTTCCGCGCCTCGGTGGCGCCGCTCGACCCGCTCGAGGCCCCCTCGACGTGGTCGCGCTCGCGAACGACGCGGCCGGTTCGCTTGTCGGTCCAGACCTCCTTGCCGGTGACGGTGCCGACGCTCCCGTACCCGCCCTCGCCGCCGTCGAAGCCGAAGGCGCACGTGATCTTGGCGGGCTCGCCCGACACCACGAAGACGTCGGCCGACACGTGGTGCTCGGTCGAGTCCTTGTGCTCGCGCAAGACCACGAGGTTCTTGACCGTCTTCACGCGCGCGAAGCGCTCCTCGTCGTTCGAGCTCGCCTTCGGCCCCGAGAACCGCCCGTTCCCCGCCGCCTTCTTGCGCAGCTCGAGGACGTCGGCGATCGGCGACGGGTACCCCGCCAGCGCGACGCCGCCGATGACGTCGGTGTCGTGCTTGCCCCCGCTGCTCGAGAAGGAATAGGCGTCGGTGGGCTTGCACCTCGGGAACGCCCGCGTGCCCCGCTCGGGCACCTTGGCCACGAGCGCGTTGGCCTGGGCGATCCGGGCGTCGAGCGCCTCGTAGTCGGCCTTGTGCTCGGCGACGAGACCCGAGACTCGCTTGCCGCACCCGCACCCCAACGCTGCGATCACCAGGAGCCCCACCCGCGCGCTCGTCCTCATGCCGGCCGAGCGTAGCATTTCGGGCGCGGCCCTGGTGGCGGCGGGCCGCGACTGCGGCTCGACGCTCCGGCCGAAGACCCGCCAGCGCCCGTAGCCGGCGCGCGCGCGCGGATCTATCGTTGTCCCATGGCGAAGCACGCGATCGCGACCTGCGTCCTCTGCGAGGCCTCCTGCGGCATCACGGTGGAGGTCGACGGCGGCGTCCCCCGCGCCGTCCGCGGCGACCCCGACGACTCCATGAGCCAGGGCTTCGTCTGCCCCAAGGTCGTGGGGATGATCGACCTCCACCAGGATACGGATCGGCTCAGGGCGCCGGTGGTCCGCGATGGGAAGGACTTCCGCGAGGTGTCGTGGGACGAGGCCCTCGAGCGCGCCGCCCACGGCATCCGCCGCGTCCGTCGCGAGCACGGGGCCGACGCGGTGGCGGTGTACCAAGGCAACCCCACCGCGCACAACCTGGGCCTGCTCACGGTCGGCCAGCTCGTCTTGCGCACCCTCGGCACCAAGAACCTGTATTCTGCATCGACCGCGGATCAGATCCCGCACATGCGCGCCGCCCACGAGATGTTCGGGCACCTCGTGTTCATGCCCGTCCCCGACGTGGACCGCACCGACCACTGGCTCATCGTCGGCGGCAACCCCGCGGTCAGCAACGGCAGCATCATGACGGCGCCCGACGTCAAGCGGCGCATCGAGGCCATCCGCGCTCGCGGCGGCTCGGTCACGGTGGTCGACCCTCGCCGCACCGAGACCGCGCGCCTCGCCGATCGCCACGTGTTCATCCGCCCCGGCGGCGACCCGTGGTTCTTCCTCGCGATGATCCACGTCGTGTTCGAGGAGGGGCTCGCGCGCCCGGGGAAACACCTGCACGGGCTCGCCGATCTGCGCGAGCTCGCGCGCCCCTTCACCCCCGAGGTCGTCGAGGGTCGGGTGGGGATGAGCCCGGCGGCGCTCCGCGAGACCGTGCGGGCCTTCTGCCACGCCCACCGCGCAGCGTGTTACGTCCGTGTGGGGACGTGCCACCAGGAGCACGGCACGATCGCGTCGTGGCTCGCCTACGCCTTCGCCGCGGTGACCGGCAACCTCGACCGCGAGGGCGGCCTCATGTGGGCGTCGCCGGCGGTCGAGCTCGCGCCCATCGCCGACGCCTTCGGCCTCCGCGGGCACGGGCGGTTCGAGAGCCGGGTGCGCCGCTTCCCCGAGACCGGCGGCGAGCTCCCGATCGCCGTCCTCGCCGAGGAGATCGAGACCCCGGGCCGGGGGCAGGTCCGCGCGCTGATCACCAGCGCGGGCAACCCGGTCCTGTCGGCCCCGAACGGGCGCCGTGTCGATCGCGCGCTCGCGTCGCTGGAGCACATGGTATCCGTCGACGGATACATCAACGAGACCACACGGCACGCGCACGTCATCCTCCCGCCGTGCTCCCCGCTCTCGCGGGCCCACTACGATCTCGCCCTCGGCGCGTATGCGGTGCGCAACGGCGCCAAGTGGGTCGACCCGCCGCTGCCGCGGCGCGCGGGCGAGAAGGACGACGGCGAGATCTTCACCGAGCTCGGCCTGCGCATCCGCCTCGGCGCGCGCTCGAAGGGCCCCTCCGCCCTCGCGCGTCGGGTGATCTCGCGGGCGGTGCGGCAGCTCGGGCCCGAGGGCATCGTCGACCTCGGGCTCCGGATCGGCCCCTACGGCATGCGGAGCGCGCACAAGCTCTCGGTGAAGAAGCTCCGCGCGCACCCCCACGGTCTCGACCTCGGGCCGCTCATGCCGCAGCTCCCGGGGATGCTCCGCACGCCGAGCAAGAAGGTCGAGCTCGCGCCGCCGGCGTTCGCCCGCGAGGTGCGCGCGCTCCGCGAGTCGCTGGGCGCGTCCACGCCCGGGCTCGTGCTCATCGGCCGTCGCGAGCTCCGCAGCAACAACTCGTGGCTCCACAACAGCGAGCGGCTGGTGAAGGGGCGCGATCGCGGCGTCCTCCTCGTCCACCCCGACGACGCCCGGGCCCGAGGCCTGGCCGACGGCGCGCGCGCGCGCGTCACCACCGATCAGGGCACCGTGGTCGCGGTCGTCAAGGTGAGCGACGAGGTGATGCGCGGCGTGGTGAGCTTGCCCCACGGCTGGGGCCACGACCGGCCTGGCGTCCGCGCGCGCGTCGCGGCCGCGCACGCGGGGGTGAGCATGAACGACCTGACCGACGATGGGCGCCTCGACCGCCTCACCGGCAACGCCGCCTTCAACGGGGTGCCGGTCGAGGTCGAGCTGATCACGACCCACGTCGGCCCGCACGCGAGCGCCGAGTGAAGGGGGCCCGCCGTCAGAAGAACTGGTAGACGCCGAAGTTCGGCGCGACGGTGGGCTGGTGGAACGGCACCGCGAGGTCGAAGCGGAGCCCGGTGCCCACGAACTTGGGGACGAGCACGCGCACCCCGACGCCCGCCGAGAAGCGCGCGCGCGGCGCGACCTCCGAGGCCATCCCGTCGGTGAAGGCGACGGGCATCAGCGCGATCCAGGTCGAGTCGAACGCCACGTAGCGGACCTCGAGGTTGTAGAGGACGTAGCCGCGCGTGCGCACGTAGTTGTCGAGGTAGCCGCGGAGCAGGTCGAGCCCACCGACGTAGAGCTCCAGGTGCTCGGGGACCCGCGAGATCGTCGCCAGGCGGGCGCGCATCGCGAAGTTCCAGCGCTCGCCGGCGACCACGAACCCGAGCAGCTCGGCGGTGGTCTGGGTGTAGGTGCTCGTCACCGGCGAGCTCGTCGCGCCGATGCCCTGGCGGACCTCGAGGCTCGCGCCCTTCTGGCGGAGGCGCACCGTGTCGACCCGGCCGACGCGCGCGGTGGGCTCGAAGAGGAGCGTCTCGGTCGCGGCGGGGAAGCGCTCGGGGCCGTCGAGGGGCGGGAGGAAGCGGTCGGCGAACGCCTCCACGCGGGCGCCCACGCGGAGGACGTCCTCGTCGGCGAGGGCGAGCACCTCGAGCCGCGCGAGGCTGCGCTGGTCGGCGAAGCCGGGCCGCGGGCGAACCAGCCGCTCGACGCCGAGCGACGTCTCGAGCCGTCGCCCGAACGTGCGCGGGTTGCGGAAGATCACCTGCCCGCCGTGGAAGCCGTCGAAGAACTGGTACTGGGCCTGAGCCTCGAGGAAGTGCCCGAAGAGGTTGTTCTCGCTCGCGCCGACGCGGAAGAAGAAGGCGCTGCCGCCGAACCCGTAGCCGACGAGCGGGTTCAGGGTGAAGCGATCCTCGAGCACGAACGCCGCGACCACCCGCCCGCCGCGGCGCACCACCCGCCCCTTCACGTGGGCGAAGATCGAGGTGTTCCACAGGCGCGCGACCGCGAGATCGAGCATCGCGGTCGTCACCTCGTCGCCCTCGGCGAAGCCGATTTCCCGCCGCGCGACGTAGGGCTTCGTGCGGGTGAGGCCCGTGACCTCGACCTCGTCGACCCGCGCGGGGAGGGGCACCTCCTCCTCGGCGTCGAGCGCCGCCGCTGCCGCCGGCTCTTCGGCGGGCGCGCGCGCGGGCGCCGCGACGATCGCGGTCGCGACCGCGATCGCGGCGACGCGAGCCGCGGCCCTCATGGCACCGTGACGTCGACCACCGCGCGGAAGAGGGCGCGCAGGCCTCGCTTCACGTTGGCGACGCTGACGCGCTCGTCACGCCCGTGGAAGTAGAGGAGCTCCTCCTTCTTGATCTCGAAGGGCACGAACCCGTAGGCGTGCACGCCCTTCTTCCGGAGGAACAGGGAGTCGGTGTAGCCGGGCGAGAGCGCCGGGCCGGCGACGACGTGTTTGCGCCCGTCCACCGCGTGCCGCGCCATCGCGGCGAAGAACGTGTCCTCCCACGGGCTCTCGTTGGCCTCGTGCGCGTCGAGCACCTCGAACGTGATCTTGTCGTCGGCGACGGTGCTCCGGATCTCGGACAGGAGCTCCCACGGGGTGGTGGTGGGGAGCACGCGGCAGTCGAGCGTCGCGCTGACCTCGCTGGGAATGACGTTCGGCTCCTTCATCCCGAAGAAGCCGGTGACGTTCACGGTGTCGAAGAGGGTGGCGCTCGCCGCCGGGTTCTCGAGCAGCTTGCCGAGGACGAGCGTGCGGAAGAGCGACGGCCGCGTGAGGACGAAGCCCTCGATGCCGCCGGCGTCGTGCCCCACCCGCGCCGCGAGCTCGTACATCGACGGGTGGATCACGGGCTCGGGAGCGCGCGCCTTGAGCTTGTTGATGGCGGCCACGAGCCGGTCCGGGGCGCGGTTCGGCGCGGGAGTGGAGCCGTGGCCGGCCTCGCCGTGGGCCGTCATCTTCAGCCACAGCGTGCCCTTCTCGGCGACCGAGATCGTGTAGACCGTCTGCCCGGGCACGAGCAGGTCGTGGATCCCGAGGCCGCCCTCGTTGATCGACTGCGAGCAGCCGATCTTGCCCCAGTGCTTGTCGACGATGAACTGCACCCCGCCGCTGTCGGACTCCTCCGCCGCGACCGCGAGGAGGATCACCGAGCGGCGCAGCGGCACGCGCAGCCGCTTGAGCCAAACCATCGACATGAGCTCGAGGGCGCCGAGGCCCTTCATGTCGAGCGCGCCGCGCCCCCACACGTACCCGTCCTCGAGCGCGCCGGAGAACGGCCCCTTGCCCTTGGGCCACTTGTCGGCCTCCGCGCTCACGACGTCGATGTGCGACAAGAGGCAGAGCGGCGGCTCGGCCTTGCCGCCCTCGAGGCGCGCGATCAAGTTCCCGCGGCCGGGCGCGTACTCGAGGATCTCGTAGGGGATCCCCTCGCGGGCGAGGATCGCGCCCATCCACTCGGCGCCGCGCGTCTCGTTGCCGGGGGGATTCGTGGTGTCTACACGCAGATACTCGCGCAGCGCCTCCACCGCCTCGTCGCCCGCCTTGTCCCAGTCGACGGCGTCGTAATACCGAACCGCCTCCGGCCGCGGCGGGGCCGCCACGCGCGCGGGGATCGCCCCGCAGCCCGTCACGAGCAGCGACGCGCCCACGAACAGCCCCTTCAGGTGGCTCGACATCACCCGACCTCCTCGATCGATCAGAAGAAGAACCCGACGCGGAACAAGCTCACCTGCGGCATCACGAACTCGCCGAAGGTGCGCGCGGCCTTCCGCGCGTTGGAGTCGTCGACGTCCTCGGGGCTCTGCGACAGCGACGGGGCGATGGGGATCGTGAGGCCGAGATCGCCGCCGAGCGCGAGCCCGCTCTTCAACGTGAAGAGGACGCCCGCGCGCAGCCCCACGAACAGCCCCTGCGACACGTAGTCGATCTCGCTCCCGAACTTCTCGGAGTCCGCGCGCGCGAACTGGTAGCCGACGAGCGCGCCGACGAAGATGGGCTTCCACACGAAATAGCGCGCTTGGGCCGCGGCCTGCAGCCACGACAGGGAGGTCTTGTCGCCGAACTTGACGATCCCTGGCGGCAAATACTCGAAGGCCACGCCTCCGGCGAACGCCTTGTAGCGGACGAGGAGATCCACGCTCACGAGCCGGGGGAGGCTGAGCACGGCGACGTCGCCCCCGAAGCGGAGGGCGGGGCCCTCGGGTCCGGCGCCCGCCGGCGGGGCCCCGTCGGGCGGAGGGGCGTCGGGCGACGCCGGGGCGGCGGTCGCCGGGGCGTCGGGCGACGCCGGGGCGGCGGTCGCCGGGGCGGCGGTCGCCGGGGCGGCCGCGGGCGGGGAGGGCGTCGCGGGCGGAGCTTCGGCCACGGGAGGCGCGGCGCCGTCGTCCGCGCTCGCGCTCGCCGTCGCGGACGCGGACGCGAGGGCCGCGAGACACGCCACGCCCATCGCCTTCGCCGAGATCGGTGCGCCGCGCCGCATGGCCCGCTCTCTAACGCAATTCCGCGGCGATTTCGACCAGGGTTACGCGAGGATTCGCGTTTTGCGCGCTCCGAGCCGCGTGCTAGGTTCGCGCCGCTTCGATGTCCCCGCGAGCCCTCTTCCTCTGCACGTCTTCGCTCGCGCTGCTCGCGCTCGCGGGCTGCGACTTCGGGACGCTCGACGACCTCGCCACCGACGAGGCCGCGGAGGCGCCGTCCGAGCTCAGCGTCGCCGCGCGCGGCTTCTGGTCGAGCTACGACGCGGACGAGGCGGCGGTGAAGAAGCTCACCGCCGACATCGAGGGGATCATCGCCCGCACGGGGACGATCCCGATCCAGGCCAAGGTCGCCGACCTCCAGCGCGACGACCTGAAGCTCATCGGCTTCGACAAGGACCGCGACCCGTCGCTCGTCGCGGGGATGCTCATCGTCACCGAGCTCGACTGCACCCTCGACGAGGCCGAGAAGCTCGCGATGGCGTCCAACCAGCCGGAGCTCTATCCCAACACGTATGATGCGTACAAGCGCACCTACAAGTCGAGCGCTCCCGACTACCTCGCCCGCAAGGCCGACCGCGTGGCCTGGGAGACCGACCTCACCGCCACCGTCACCAGCAAGCAGTACCGCTCGATCCTGAGCGGCGGGAACCGCCGCTTCGCCACCGCCGCCCCGGGCGGCGGCCCCATGTTCCTGTCGCGCACCTTCCTCACCACCCCCGCCACCTTCCTGAAGGGGGGCGAAGACTCGGCCTTCAAGCAGGACTACCAGATCGAGCTCTACTACGAGCGCCCGACGAAGAAGACGGTCCACTTCTACGCCGTGTGGCGCGAGTTCAACATCGGCTCGCTGAACAGCGACAGCAACTTCTACCAGAGCCTGGTGCTCGGCAACCTCGTCGACTTCGACAAGCGCACGAGCAAGATCTGCCGCGACAAGGCCCCGGCCCCGAAGTTCGATTGAGGCCCGCATGAAGCGTCTCCGGCTCTACGTCGTGTTCCTCGCCTCCGGCTTCGCGGCCCTGCTCTACCAGGTGGTGTGGCAACGGTCGCTCTACGCGATCTACGGCATCAACATCGAGTCGGTGACGATGGTCGTCACCGCGTTCATGCTCGGCCTCGGGCTCGGGAGCCTCGCCGGCGGCGCGCTGTCGAAGGACCCGAAGCGGCCGGTGCTCCTCATGTTCGCAGGGGTCGAGGCGGGCATCGGGCTGTTCGGCTTCTTCTCGCTCGACGTGTTCCGCGTCGTGGGGCAGGTCACGCTCGGCCTCTCTCCGGCCGCCACCGGCGCGGTGACCTTCGTGCTCGTGCTCGTGCCCACCCTCCTCATGGGGGGCACCCTGCCGCTCCTCGTCGGCTACCTCGTCCGCGAGTCCAAGAACGTCGGCAAGAGCGTGGCGACGCTCTACTTCGTCAACACGCTGGGCTCCGCGTTCGCCTCCGCCGCCGCCGTCATGTGGTTCTTGGGGCACCGCGGGCAGATCGGCACCGCGCGCGTCGCCTCGCTGCTCAACTTCACCGTCGCCGCGATCGCCTACCTCCAGTACCGGCGCTCGCTGGCCGAGCCGAGGCCCGCGGCGGCCGTCGCCGGCTCCGAGCCCGCCGCCGACTCCGGGCCCGTCGCCGACTCCGAGCCCGCCGCCGACGCCAAGGCGACCCGCGAGGTGCCGTCGTGACCGACGCTCGCCAGCGCACCCAAGCCCTGATGCTCTTCGTGGCCGCGGCGAGCGGCTTCGTCGCGCTCTCGTACGAGATCCTCTGGTACCGCGTCATCGCCTTCGCGAGCTGGGGCCTGCCCGGCGCGTTCGGGATGCTCCTCGCCGCGTACCTCTTCGGCCTCGCGCTCGGCTCCAAGGTGAGCGGCTGGTTCTGCAAGGACGAGGCCCGCACCGGCGACCCGAAGCAGCTCCGGCCCCTGGTCGGCTTCGTCTTCTTCGCCAACGCCGCCGCTTGGCTCGTCGCTCCGAGCTTCGCCTGGACGGCCAAGTTCACCGACTGGAGGCTCCCGCTCGTGGCGGTCGGCGTCTCGGCCGCGCTCCTCGGCTCGATCCTGCCGCTCGTCGCCCACTTCGGCATCGCGCCCGACGACCGCGCGGGGCAGAAGCTCTCGTACGTGTATCTTGCAAACATCGTCGGGTCGGCGGCCGGCAGCCTGATCACGGGCTTCGTGTTCATGGATCGGTGGCCGATCGCGACCATCGGCCTCGTCCTCGGCGCGTCGGGCGTCGCCCTCACCGCGGTCCTCGCCGGCTTCAGCGCCAGCAGCGCCCGCGGCCGCGCCGGTCTCGCGCTCGCGCTCGGCGTCGCGACGCTGGCGCTCTTCGCGACCAACACCCGCGCGTACGATCGGATCTACGAGCGCCTCCTCTACAAGTCCAAGTTCGAGCCCGACACCAAGTTCGCCGAGATCATCGAGACCAAGAGCGGCGTCATCACCGTCACCCAAGACGGCACGGTCTACGGCGGCGGCGCCTACGACGGGCGCTTCAACACCTCGATCGTCTACGACCGCAACGGCATCCTCCGCGCGTACGGCATCGGCGCGATGCACGAGCGCCCGCGCCGCGTGTTGATGATCGGCCTCGCCTCGGGCTCGTGGGCGACCGTCGTCTCCCACCTCCCCGGCGTCGAGCACCTCACCATCGTCGAGATCAACCCTGGCTACCTCAAGCTCATCGCCGGCCACGACGAGGTGAAGGGGCTGCTCACCGATCCCAAGGTCGAGATGGTGATCGACGACGGCCGCCGTTGGCTCAACCGCCACCCCGATCAGCGCTTCGACGTGATCGTGATGAACACGACGTGGCACTGGCGCGCCCACATCACCAACCTCCTGAGCGTCGAGTTCATGGAGCTCGCGCGCGCGCGGATGAACCCGGGCGGCATCTTCTTCTTCAACACCACGTCGAGCGAGGACGTGCAGAAGACCGCGTCCACCGTGTTCCCGTACGCGATGCGCGTCTACAACTTCATGGCGGTGAGCGACAGCGTGCTCACCTTCGACAAGGCGCGTTGGCGCCGCACCCTCACCGACTTCAAGATCGACGGCCAGCCGACCGTCGACACGTCGACCCCCGAGGGCAAGAAGCTCTTCGACGAGCTCTACGCCTACGCCGACACCATCCACGCCGAGCCGGTGTCGCACGGCCTCGAGTCGCGTGATCGAATCTTGGCCCGCACCCAGGCCGCGCGCATCGTGACCGACGACAACATGGTCCCCGAGTGGCGCGAGGTCTTCCGCTTCCAGGAGCCGCCGTGAAGCCCACGACCCTCGCCGCGCTCGCCCTCGGGCTCGCCGCCGTCGCCGTCCCCGGTCGCGCGTCGGCGGACGACTATCCCTCCTCGGACAAAGACACCGCGCTCGAGCGCGCCGCCTCGAAGGTCGCGTCGGGCGACGAGCCCGTCGGCCACCAGGAGGGGATGGGGGTCGCGAACCTCCAAGGGCGCTACGCGATCGCCAACCGCCCCGAGAAGATCGGCGGCGCGCGCCACTTCGGCACGCTCGGCTTCTCGACGCGGGCCTTCTACGGGCAGCTCTTCAACTACGCGTTCGGGCTCGCGATCGAGGTCGGCGGCACCTACGAAGCGGGCCTCGCCTACAAGGCGGACTTGCTCCCGCTCGGCGGCGCGGTCGCGCTCGGCAAGCGCGGCTTCGCGATGCTCGCCGGCGGCGCGGGCGTGTCGGGCGTCGCCCTCGAGACCATCCCGTTCGCGGTGCGCTTCCCCCTCGAGCTGCGGCTCGAGATCGAGCCCGTCGACGCCCTGCGGGTCGTCGTCGGCGCCGAGGTCGCGTGGACGCCGTTCACGAC
>JAEUKG010000741.1 GCA_016794325.1 Myxococcales bacterium
CGAGAAGGGGTACTACGTGGTCTGCGCCGAAGACGGGCTCCCCGACGAGGGCAGCATCGATTTCCCGATCGCCAACCACCCCAAGGACCGGCGCCGCGTCTACCCCTGCGTGCACCCGCGGGACGTGGCCCGCTACGCGCCGCGGCCCGCGAGCACCCGCTTCTCGGTGGTGCGGCGCGTGTCCGATCTCGCCCTCGTGCAGGTGTCGATCAAGAAGGCGCTCCGGCACCAAATCCGCGCTCATTTCGAGGCGTTGGGGCACCCGCTCGCGGGCGACGAGCTCTACGGTGGGCCCCCCCGGCCCGGGCTCACCCGGCACGCCCTCCACGCGTACCGCGTCGCGTTCGCGGGGCCGAGCCCCGACCTCTCCTTCGACGTCGAGGAGCCGTTGCCCGCGGATCTGGCCGCGCTCGTGCCCGGCTGAGCCGGCCGCGTCGGCGGCGAAATCTTGTTTCTCGGGGCGGAGTCGGGTTTAGGAAGGGGGGCGCCCTCGGGGCGCGTTCTTGGACGACCGATGGCAGCCTCCGACCTCGCCCCCCAGCTCCGCGCGTACGCCAAGCGGCGCGCCCGCGCCGTCGGCGCGCTGGCGGCGCTGGCGGTGGCGCTCGGGCTCTCGGGGCGCGCTGCGCCGAAGGGCGACCTCCAGGCGCTCGCGGCCGCGCTCGCCGAGTCGTCAAGCGCCGAGGTCGACGCCAAAGACATCCGCTGGGAGCCGTCGGCGGGGGCCGTCGCCGACGCGACCTCGGGCCGCTTCGCGCTCTTCCTCGCGAGCGCGACCCCCGGCGGCGCGCGCGACGTCTGGCGCGCCCGCGTCCGCGTGACGCCGGAGGGGCGAGTGTTGTCCGTCGCGGACGTGCGCAACCTCACCCAGACGCCGCTCGGCGACGACCACTCGCTCGTCGTGCACGGGAGCCACGCCGCGTACGCGTCCTTCGCGTTCGGCCTCGAGCAGAGCGTGACCCTCCTCGATCTCTCGGGTGAGGGAGCGCAGAACCTCACCGAGAAGGCCCACGATCGCGCGATGGCGTGGGTCACCAACGTGCAACAGACGGGCACGGGCGCGGGGGTCGGGCGCGTCGACGTCACCCTCGAGCGCCCCGCGCGCCGGATCGGCCTCAAGCTGGACGACGCCGGTCTCGAGGTGCAGATCGCCGACGACGACGCGGCCCCGCGCGTCGCCCGCGTCGACTACGCCAAGGGCGAGATCTCGGGCGCGCCCGGGCTCCGCGCGCAGCCGGGGCAACACCTGCCGAAGCGCCCGATCTTCTGGGCCGTCGACACGGTGCGCGCCGTCCCGTGGATCGGGCCGGCGCCCATCGCCTGGCTCGAGGAGCGCGTGTTCGCCGCCAAGGACCGCGTGCGGCAGCTCTCGTACCGCGCCGGGTCCAAGGACAGCGAGCTCGCGGTGGTGCCCGACACCCCGGCGCACGTGCTCGACGCGCGCGACACCTCGGCCGACCCCGCGAACTGGCCGCCGCCTGCGATCAAGAGCATCTGGAAGACCCCGGAGGCGGGGGAGGGCGTGTGGGAGGAGCCGAAGACGCCTTGGCTGAAGCGGCTTCCGCAGCTCCCGGGCGTCGACGCCGCGCCCTCGGCGTTCTTCCGCACGTTCGTGCGCCCCGACGAGGAGCGGCCCTACGCCAAGGTGCTCCTCGTGGCGATGGACACGCGCCAGCTCGATCTCGACATGGAGGCGGGCGTCGAAGATCCGAAGCCCCTCGCCGGACCGCCGGGGCTCGGGCGCATCCCCCGTGATCCCAAGGTCTTCACCCGCGTGGCGGCGGCGTTCAACGGCGGCTTCAAGACGGAGCACGGCAACTACGGGATGATGGTGCGCAAGCGCGTGCTCTTGCCGCCGCAGCCGGGCGCCGCCTCCGTCATCGTCACCAAAGACGGTCGCGTCGGCCTCGGCTCGTGGGGCCAGAACCGCGACGTCGGCGGCATCCACGACGTGGATCCTGCCGAGATCGTCTCGTTCCGGCAGAACCTCGATCCGCTCGTCGACAACGACAAGGTCAACCCCACCGGCCGCTGGCAGTGGGGCTACACGCTGCCGGGCACGAGCATGCAGACGGAGCGCTCCGGCATCTGCGTGACCACCGCCGGCCACGTGCTCTACGCGTGGGGCGACGACGTGAGCGCGACGACGCTCGGCAAGGCGATGAAGATGGCGGGGTGCATCTACGGCATGCACCTCGACATGAACCCGCACCACACCGGGCTCATCTTCACGAACATCACCGAGCTCAAGCCGAAGAACTACAAGAGCGAGCTCCTCTCCAACCAGATGGAGATCGGGACCGATCGCTACATCGAATACGCCCCCAAGGACTTCTTCTACGTGCTGATGCGCGATCCGACGCCGCCGGCGATCGACGGCGCGTCGCTCAAGCCCGACCCCGGCGTCCAGCCGGCCCCGGCGTGGATGCCGGGCCTCTGGCGCGCCGAGCTCGCGGGCGGGGTCAGCCTGCTGCGGCTCGACGCCGGGCGCGCCCACTTTCGCATCCGCGCCGGCAAGAAGGAGCCCGACGCGAAGACGGGGGCCCTCGGCCAGCACGAGCTCGACAACGACGACGCCCACCGGGTGGTCGCGTCGGCGCTCCTCGGCGTGTCGCTCGAGAAACACCCGCGCGGGCTCGCGACGGACGGGCGGCTCGTCTACGCCGCCACCCGCGACAAGGGCCACGCGTGGCTCGTCGCCGAAGACGACGGCGACCTCGTGCTCAAGACGCACGCGGAGCTCGACAAGCTCCCGGCGCACGTCGACGCCGCCGAGCTCCCGCTCCTCTTCGACGGTGACGAGGAGCCCTCGCACGCGGGGCGCCCGCACCTCGCCAACGCCCTCTGCGTGGCCGAAGATCGAACCGTGTACATTGCACAGAATGCGGGGCCGGGCCCGCTCGCGGCCGCGCTCCGCAAGGTCGGCTGCCGGCGCGCGGTGCTGCTCGACCGAGGGCAGCCCCCGGACACCACGATCCACCGCGCGGGCACCGACAAGGCCCCGCGCGCGCACTACGACGACAGCGCGCTCTACGTCCTCGCGGTGCCGCTCAAGCCGCGCGGCTTCCGCTTCGAGCCCACGAACCCGGTCCCGCTCCCCACGAAGAAGCCCTAGCCCGCGGGCTCGCGGGCACGAGGCTTCACTCGGGCTTGGTCTCGGCCTTGGCGCCGTCGGCCGGAGCCGCGGGCGGCGGGGCCGCGGGCGGCGGGGCCGCGGGCGCGGAGTCGGGCGCGCTCGGGGCGGCCGGCGCCTCGCCCTTGTCCTTGTCGCCCTTGTCGACCTCGGCGTGGACGTCGCTCGTGCCCTCGTCGGCCTCGACGCCGGGCGCGTGGTAGCGCGGCGGCTCGCCGGGCTTCGAGTAGTCGATCCAGTACGCCGAGGCGGCGCGCACGTCCATGTGGACGAAGACACTGTTGGGATAGTACCCGCAGCCCACGTTGCGCAGCGTCCGGCAGAAGTCACGCACGACCTCGTTGGGCACGCCCTGGACGCGGAAGTCGATCGCGCGGCCGTGGTTGTGGTTCGAGTGCTGGGTGTATTGGGTCGGGGTGTAGGGGCGGAAGCCGCTCACGACCTCGATCTTCCGGCTGCCGAAGTGGTCGGAGACGAGGCCGATGAGGGCGACGAGCCGCGGGTCGATCGCGTGCGCCGACCCCGTCGTCTGCGAGCGCATGACGTGCTCGATCTGCTTGGCGGCCGTCGGCGACGTGCGCCCGCGCCGATCGTGGACGCGGAGGGTGAGCTCCTCCTTGGTGGCGAGCCGGGACATGTGGACGACGCCCGGCGTCTTCGGGCGAGCCGCGTAGGAGCCTCGCCCGGCGCGCCCGTGCGCGTCGGCCTTGCCCTTCGAGCCCCTGCCCTGCGCGGCCGTCGCCGTCGCCGCGCCGCCGCCGCCGCCGCTGCCGCCCGCGGTCGGGATGGTGAGCGTGTCACCGACCTTGAGGTGCTTGGTGTCGCGCAGGTGGTTCGCGTCGACGATCGACCGCACGCTCACGTGGTAGCGGTTGGCGATCGCCTCGAGCGTGTGCCCCCGCGCGACGGTGTGTTTCACGTCGGCCGAGGCGGCGGTCGGCGCGAGGGCGAGCGCGAGCACGGCGGCGGGCAGGAGGAGGCGGCGCGTGACCATGGTGGTCAGGCTTGTACTCCATTGGGCGCGGGAGGCTAGTCCAAGATGAATGTCGAGCAAAACCAGGCACTTGGGCGAATGAGGGGGGAAGGCGGACGTCACCCGACACCGGCGTGGCGGTGGTCGTCGGCTCCGCGAAAACCACGCGTTTTTTGACGCCGAGCGAACGGGGGTGCCACACTTTTCAGCGGAGAAGGAGCCCCATGGGCGAAGGCAAAAACCTCGTCGGCGTCGACATCGGTGCGAACTCGATCAAGGTGGTCCAGCTCAAGGAGGCGCGCAAGCGCCTCCAGGTGGTCCGCTACGGGTTCGCCGAGCTTCCACCGCAGACGATCATCGATAGCCACATCATGTCGTCGAGCCACGTCGTCGAGGCCCTCCTCAAGATTTGGTCCGACGGCAAAATCGCCCAGAAAGACGTCGCCGTCGGCATCTACGGGCAGTCGGTCATCGTGCGGAAAATCACCGTACCGATGATGACCAACGACGAGCTCGAAGAGCAGATCGGGTGGGAGGCCGAGCAGCACATCCCGTTCGACATCAAGGTGATGAGCATCGACTACGAGGTGCTGCGGCGCCGTCCCGACCAGGGCCAGATGGACCTGCTCCTCGTGGCCGCCAAGAAGGACGAGATCAACGACTACGCGGCGATCCTCCGCGAGGCGAAGCTCAAGCCGCTCATCGTCGACATCAACGCCTTCACCATCCAGAACATCTTCGAGAACCAGATCGGCCTGCCCCAAGACCAGACGATCGCGCTCCTGAACGTGGGGGCCGCGGTGTCGTCGCTCAACATCGTGTCCCAGGGGGTGAGCTCGTTCACCCGCGAGGTCGCAAACGCGGGCAACGCGATCACCGAGGAGATCCAGAAGCAGTGCAACGTCCCGTACGAGCAGGCCGAGGCCTACAAGTGCGGCGGCGGCCCGACCCAGATCGTCCCCCAGGAGGTCCACCAGATCATCCAGACGGCCTGCGACGGGCTCGCCGGCGAGATCCAGCGGTCGCTCGACTTCTACCTCGCGACGAGCGGCGAGCAGGAGATCTCGCGGATCTACGTCTCGGGCGGCAGCGCGTACCTGGCGCCCTTGTGCAAGGCCGTCGAGAAGCGGGCGCGCGTCCCGGTGATGGTGTTCGATCCGGTGTCGAACCTCACCGTCGACGCGAAGTTCGTGAACGAGCAAGCGATGCGGCAGCGAGCGGCGCAGCTCGTCGTCGCGCTGGGCCTCAGCCTGCGCTGCGACAAAGAGCGGCGGAACTAAGGGAGCCCGGACGATGATTCGTATCAACCTACTGCCGCAGCAGAAGAAGGTCCGCCGAGGGGAGGCCGACGCCTCGTCCGATGGCGGCAGCCAGCTCTGGCTCGCGGTCGTCCTCGGCGCGATCGTCGTCGAGATCCTCGCGCTCTTCTTCGTCTACAAGACGAAGCACGACCAGCTCGGCCAAGTCACCAAGCGCAACGACGAGGTCAAGGGGCAGATCGAGGAGATCCGGCGCCAGATCGCCAACCACGGCGACATCAAGGCGCAGCTCAAGGAGCTCCGCGACCGCGAGGACGCGATCCAGAAGCTCCAGGCGGCGCGCACCGGCCCGACCGCCACCCTCCTCGAGCTGTCGAAGATCCTCACCCCGGGCCGCGGCCCCACCGTCGATCGCGACAAGATCGAGCAGCTCAAGCGCGACAACCCGCTCGCGGTGCCCAACCCCAACTGGGATCCCAAGCGGCTCTGGCTCACCAACTACAACGAGACCGAGCGGGTGGTGAAGATCCAGGGCTTCGCCCGCGACGGCGAGGACGTCTCCGAGTTCCTGCGGCGTCTATCTCTGTCGGACTACTTCTACGACGTGCGGCTCCTGCCGGCGCAGAAGACCCAAGACGCGGTCACCAAGGTCGAGCTCGTCAAGTTCGAGATGAGCGCGAAGGTGAGGTACTGACATGGCTGCAGCTCAAGGATTCAGCCTCGCTCGGCTGCCGCTCATCGCCAAGATCGGCGTCGGCGCCGTGCTCATGGCGCTCGTGGGCCTCGGCTACTACGTCGTGCTCCACACCGAGGTGTCGACGCGGATCGACAACGCCAAGCGCCAGACCGCCGAGCTCGAGAACCAGCTCCAGCAGCAGCGGCAGGCGCAGCTCTCGTACCTGGCCGACCGTGACGACCTCGCGATGCGCCAGCAGAAGCAGCGCGATCTGAACAAGATCCTCCCCGCGGAGACCGAGGCGGCGTCGTTCCTCTCGGCGCTCCAGCAGGTGTCGAACGTGGCCGGCATCGACCTCAAGGCCTGGCTCCCGATGGAGGAGAAGACCGAGACCTACTTCGCCAAGGTGCCGATGAAGCTCGAGATCACCGGCAAGTTCCACCAGATCAGCAAGTTCATGTACGAGGTGGGCAAGCAGGACCGCATCATCAACATGGAGAACATCGAGCTCTCCGACCCCAAGGTCGTCGGCGACGAGGTGACGCTCAAGGCCCGCTGCCTCGCCACGACCTTCCACCTCTTGAAGACGGCGAAGCCCGCCGGCTCGGGGCAGCCCGCCCCAGGGACCAGCGGCGCGCCTCCGGCGCCTCCGCCGGGAGGTAAGAAATGAGCACGCGCGCGATCATCACAGCCCTCGGGGCCGCCACCCTGGTCTTCGGCGCCTTCACCCAGGGCTGCGGCGACAGCTCGAAGAGCGGGAGCGGAAACAAGTCGCTGCCGGCGATGCCCGCCACCGCCGCCCCCGCGACCGCTGCTGCGGGCACCGCCGCCGCGGGGGTAGCCGACGGAGGCGCGGCGCCGCCGCCGCCGTCGATGGTGCGGGCCGACTACTCCGAGGCCGACTTCGCCGAGAACGACCGCAACCGCGATCCGTTCCGCACGTTCGTCGCCACCGCGGGCCCCGAGGGGCCGAAGATCCCGGTCCGCAACCAGCGCGCGGTCGTCCTGTCGCAATACGCGGTCGACGAGCTCAAGCTCGTCGCCATCGTCACCGGCGGCGACTACCCGCGGGCGATGGTGCTCGACCCCCAGAGCAAGGGGTGGGTGCTCAAGCGCGGCGACTTCGTCGGTCGCTCGGAGGTCGTCCACACCGGCGGCACCAACGGCACCGACTACCAGCTCAACTGGCGCGTCGATCGCGTCCGCGAGGGCGAGATGGTCCTCATCCGCGAGGACCCGGCCCAGCCCGGCATCCCGCCGGTGACCCGCGTCATCGCGCTCCACCCCGAGGGCGAGAAGACCGAGAAGCTGGAGAACTGATCACACGCGTGTGAAGGCGATCACGCACGTGCGTGATCGAGCCGAGGGTGCGGAGCGAGGCTCCGCGCCCTCGCTCACTTTGTGGGAATTTCTCGCGCGAGACGCCCGCCCGCGGCCCGCGCCGAGAAAACTTGTGCCAGAAATTGGCCCCTTTCGGATCGCGCGTCGTACCGTTCCACCACGCTGATCCTGCAGGGTCCCGGGCCGCCGCTCGGTGACGTCTCGCCGGGAGCGAGGAGCGAGGAATGTATCGGTCCAATCCGCGAAAGACGGCAGGTCTTCATCGGGTGATTCTGGGGGCCCTCGGAGCCGCCGCCGTGATGCTCATGTCGACCGTGAGCTGGGCGGACGCGTCGAACCACGTGCGCGACGTCAAGCTGACCGCCGAGGCGGGGAAGGGGGCGACCGAGATCGAGGTCGTCGGCACCGCCAGCTCCACCTACACGCTGCGGGTGGTCGACGGGGGCAAGCGCCTCTTCCTCGACATCCAGAACGCCGACGTCACCGGCGCCCCCGCTGCGATCACCGAGGCCACCGGGGTCGTCGGCGGCGTGCTCACCCAGTCCTTCAAGGGCGACGGCGGGACGCAGATGACCCGGGTCGCGGTCTCGCTCCTCAAGCCCGCGGCGTACCGCGTGCGCCAGGACGGCGCGACCCTCCGCCTCTCGCTCACGCCGAGCGACGCCACCGCCCCCGCCCAGGGCGCGGCGGCGGCTCCGAAGAGCGAGGCCGAGCTCCAGAGCGTCCGCTTCGACCGTGACACCAAGGCGTGCACCGGCGCCTGCGACAAGGTCATCGTGCAGCTCTCGAAGAGCGCGTCGTATTCGATCGCCTCGGCGAACGGCGACAAACTCCGGCTCGAGCTCAAGAAGACGCGGGTCGGCGACGGCGTGAACCGCGCGATCGACCTCGCCTCCCACAAGGGCCTCCTGCGGACGATCGCCACCCGCTACGACGCCGACCGCGACGTCACGATCGTCGAGATCGAGCGCGACGGCGACGCGCAGGGGAGCCTCTCGGTCGAAGACGGCACCCTCGTGTGGGCCTTCGAGACCCCGAAGTCGGCGCTCGTCGCGGCCAAGAAGCCCGACCCGAAGCAGCCGTCGCTCGCGCAGCGCAAGACCGTGACCGTGGCCCGCGAGCAGGCGATCAAGGACCTCCCGAAGGTCGAGACGTCGATCGTCGGCGACGACGGCGCGTCGGGCGAGATCAAGGTCGAGACGGTGGGCGGCGGCGGGCAAGCCGGCTTCGTCACCGGGGTGAGCGCCCAGGTCGGCCGCTACAACGGCCGCCGCATCGACCTCGACCTCAAAGACGCCGACATCCACAACATCCTCCGGCTCCTCGCCGACGTCGGCCGCGTCAACATCGTCACCGCCGACGACGTCAGCGGCACGATCACGATCCGGATGAAGAACGTGCCCTGGGATCAGGCGCTCGACGTCGTGCTCCAGGCCAAGGGCCTGGGCATGGTGCGCTCCGGCAACCTGATCCGCGTCGCGCCGCTCTCTCAGCTCCAGAAGGAGCGCGAGCTCCGGCTCGCGGCGGCCAAGCAGGAGTACGAGCTCACCCCGCTCGAGACGCGGCTCATCCCGGTGTCGTACGCCACCGCCGACGAGCTCCAGGCGCGCGCGAAGGATCTCCTCTCGCCGCGCGGGAGCATCGCCGTCGACGAGCGCACCAACGTCCTCATCGCGCGCGACATCTCCGGAAACCTGAACAACATCGAAGAGTTGATCAGGTCGCTCGACACCCAGACCCCGCAGGTTCTGATCGAGGCGCGGATCGTCGAGGCCACGAGCCGCTACCAGCGCGACCTCGGCATCCAGTGGGGCGGTGACGCGACGTTCTCGTCGGCCACCGGCAACCCGACCGGCATCGCGTTCCCCTCCAGGGTCACCACCGCGGGCGGCGGCTACGACGCCCAGGCGCCGACCGCCGGCGTCTCGCCCACCATCGAGACCGTGCCCGTCCCCAACTTCGCGGTCAACCTCCCCGCCGCCGTCGGTACCGGCCGCGGTGGTGCGATCGGCTTCTCGCTGGGGTCGATCGACAACAACTTCAACGTCAACGTCCGCCTCTCGGCGGCGGAGGCGAGCGGTCTGCTCCGCATCGTGTCGAGCCCGCGCATCCTCACCCTCGACAACCGCGACGCCCGCATCAACCAGGGCACGTTGCTCCCGTTCGCGCAGATCTCCGCCCAGGGCGTCCAGACCACGTTCCAAGAGGCGAAGCTGCAGCTCCTCGTGAAGCCGCACGTCACCGCCGACGGCGCGGTCGCGATGCACGTGAAGATCAACCGCGACGAGCCGGACTTCAACCAGACCTCTCCCCGCGGTGATCCCACGATCCTCAAGCGCGAGGCCGAGACCGATCTCCTCGTCATGGACGGTCACACCGCGGTCATCGGCGGCATCTACACCCGCAACACCGGCCGCAACATCGACCAGGTGCCCTTCTTCGGCGACATCCCGATCCTCGGCATCCTGTTCCAGCGCCGCCGCGCGAGCGACACGCGCAACGAGCTCGTGATCTTCCTCACGCCGCGCATCGTGAACCGCGCGGAAGCGCTCGGTCGCTGACCGGGGATGCCCCTCGAGCTTCGGCACCACGCGCGCTGCGCGTGCGGCGTCGGCGGAGGAGGCGCGCGCCCCTTCGCCTTCGCCGGGAGCCCCCGCCACTACGAGCGGGACCGCCCGTTCGCGATCGAGCACCTCGCGCTCGACCTCTCGCTGGACGTGGCGAACAAGAGCGCCGCCGGCGAGGCGCGGCTCACCCTCCGGCGCGTCGATCCGCGCGCCTCGCGGGTGGAGCTCGACGCGGTCGGCTTCCGCCTCGCCGAGGTGCTCGTCGACGGAGCGCCCGCCGAGCACGTCTACGACGGCAAGGTCCTGTCGGTCGCGGTCGCCGAAGCGGCCGGGAGCGCGCTCCTCACGGTCCGCTACGCGGTGACGCCGAGGCGCGGGCTGTATTTCATCGAGCCCGACGAGCACCACCCGCACAAGCCGCGGCAGGTGTGGACGCAGTGCCAGGAGGAGGACGCGCGCCACTTCGTCCCCTGCCACGACAAGCCGCACCAGAAGATGACGACCGAGATCTCGGTCACGGTGCCGGCGGGGTGGTACGCGCTGTCGAACGGCCGCCTCGAGAGCCAGCGCGCGGAGCCCGACGGGCGCGCGCGGTTCCACTGGCGGATGGAGGAGCCCCACTCGAGCTACCTCCTCACCATCGCCGCCGGCGAGCTCGCCGAGATCACCGACTCGGTCGACGGCTTGCCCCTCCAGTACCTCTTCCCGAAGGGGCGAGAGGACGACGCCCGGCGCACCTTCGCGCGGACGCCGGAGATGGTGCGGCTCCTCGGCAAGCTCCTCGGCGTGCCCTACCCCTGGAACAAATACTCCCAGGTGGTCGTGAGCGACTTCATCTTCGGGGGGATGGAGAACACGACCGCGACGACGCTCTACGAGCACGTCCTGCTCGACGAGCGTGCCGCGATCGACGTCACCAGCGACGACCTGATCGTCCACGAGCTCGCCCACCAGTGGTTCGGCGACTTCGTGACCTGCCGCGACTGGTCGGAGGGCTGGCTCAACGAGGGCTTCGCGACGTACTGCGAGCACGTCTGGCGAGAGCACGCGCTCGGCGCCGACGAATACGACTACGGCCTCTCCGTCGACCTGCACTCGTACCTCTCGGAGGCGAGCGGGCGCTACCGGCGCGCGATCGTCTGCCAGGACTACGACGCGCCGCTCGACCTCTTCGACCGCCACCTCTACGAGAAGGGCGCCCTCGTCCTCCACGTCCTGCGGACCGAGCTCGGGGCGGAGCTCTTCTGGCGGGGCGTCAACGTGTATCTTGCACGTAACGCGAAGGGGGTCGTCGAGACCCGGGACCTCGCGCGGGCGCTGGAGGAGGTGAGCGGGCGCGGCCTCGGCCGCTTCTTCGATCTCCTGGTGCACCGCCCGGGCCACCCGGAGCTGTCGGTGGACGTCTCGTGGTCGGCCGGGGTGCTCGTCGTAGCGGTGAAGCAGACCCAACACGCGACCGACGGCGTGCCCTCCGTGTTCGAGGTGCCGCTCGTGGTGGAGGTCGCGCGCGGCGGCGAGCGCCGGCGCGAGCGGGTCGAGCTGCGCGGGCGCGTCGACACCTTCGCCCTGCCGTGCCCGACGCGTCCCGACTTCGTGGTCGTCGACCCCGACGGCGCGATCCTCGGCGACGTCACCGTGCGCGCGCCGCTCGACATGCTCCGGGCCCAGCTCGTGGCTCCCGGGCGCGCGCGGACGCGCTGGCTCGCCGCGCGATCGCTCGCGGTGGGCGACGACCCCGCGTCGGTGGACGCGCTCGCCGCGCGCCTCGCCGACGTCGCCGAGGCGTGGATGGTGCGGGCGGAGTGCGCCGAGGCGCTGGGCAAGGTCCGCGCCCCGGAGTGCGAGCGCGCCCTCCTCGCGCACGCCTCCGCCGCGCACCCGAAGGTCCGCCGCGCGGTGGCATCGGCCCTCGGGGCGTTCCGCACCCGGGCCGCCTCGGAGGCGCTCGCCAAGCTCGTGCTCTCGGACGCGAGCTACCTCGTCGCCGCCGACGCCGCGCGCGCCCTCGGCCGGACCCGGCAGACGTCGGGACTCGACACCCTCCTCGACGTGGCCGATCGCAAGTCCTGGGCCGACGTCGTGTCCGCCGGCGCCCTCGACGGCCTCGCCGAGCTGCGCGAAGAGCGGGCCGTGCCCCACCTCACGGTCCGCACCCGCTACGGCCACCCGACGCGCGCCCGCCGCGCCGCCATCATGGCCGTCTCCAGGCTCGCCCCCGAGAAGAAGACGCGAGAGCTCCTCGAAGATCTCCTCGACGACGCCGATCCCCACCTTCGCATCGACGTCGTGCGCGCGCTCGTCGAGGTCGGCGACGCGCGCGCCCGCGGCGCCCTCCGCGCCCGGCTCGATCGCGACCTCGATCCCCGCGTCCGCCGCCGGATCCGCGAAGCGCTCCGCGACCTCGCCGACGTGAAGAAGGGCGCGGAGCGCGCGACCGACCGGATCGAGAAGCTCGAGGGCGAGCTGCAGGAGCTCCGGGCGCGCCTCACCCGGCTCGACGCGCGGCTCCCCGCGGCCGGCGCCGCGGCGGAGGCGGCGACCCCGGACCGGGGGAAGAGATCGCGCGCCAAACCGGCGCCCCCGGCCGGTCGCGCCACAACCACACCAACCCAAAAGAGGCCGGCCCCCACGAAGCGCCCCAAGAAGGGCGGACGAGGCCGGCGCCGCTGACGTCGGGCACGGTTGTCGGGCGAGCGACGATGGCGTAGACAGCTCTCGTGGCCACCGAGTCCTTTCCCATCGACGTGGATCAACGAGGAACCATCGCGGTCTGGACCATCGCGCGTCCGGAGCGGATGAACTCGCTGTCGCGGGCCACCCTGCTCGCCTTCGGCAAGCTCGCGCGCGAGGCGGCGACCAACGAGTCGATCCGCGCGGTGGTGATCACCGGCGCGGGCGACAAGGCCTTCTGCGCCGGGGCCGACCTCAAGGAGCGTCAGGGCATGTCGGAGAACGACATCCGGGTCCAGGTCGGCCTCTACCGCAGCGAGCTCGGCCCGCTCGACCGCTGCCCGAAGCCGGTGGTCGCCGCGCTCAACGGGGTCGCGTTCGGCGGGGGCCTCGAGCT
>JAEUKG010000772.1 GCA_016794325.1 Myxococcales bacterium
TGCGGCTCGCGGCGTTGCCGAACTTCTCGGTGAAGTACGGGAGCATCTCGTCGACCACGCGCGGGTCCACCGGCGTCGTCGAGTGGTAGTCCATGAAGATGGGGAGCTTGATGGCCATGTTTCGGTTCCTCGGTCGTCGTCCCTCGGTCGTCCTCAGCGCTCGCCGGCGCCCGCGAAGGGCGCGGCGCCGCCCGATCGCATCCCGACGATGAGCTCGGGCACGTGGGCGTCGGGCTCGTGGTGGTCGCACCGCGTGCACGAGTCGAGCAGGCGGTCGGGCTCGCAGACGTCGCAGGCGTCGAGGTACTCGAGCGACGCCACGATGTCGGCCTCGAGCTCGGCGAGGCGGCGCAGGTGCGCGCGGGTCTCGTCGAGCTTCTTCTTGTAGACTGCACGCATCTTCACCATCGCGTGCGGCGCCGAGCCCGAGCGCTCCCAGTCGCGCACGATGGTCTGGATGTCGGTGAGGCTGAAGCCCATGTCCTGGAGCTTGCCGATCCACCGGATGCGCACGAGGGCGTCCTTGCCGTAGAGCCGGTAGCGGCCCTTCGAGCGCGCCGCCGGCCGCAAGAGCTCGAGCTCCTCGTAGAGGTGGATGGCCCGTACCGTCTTGCCCGACTCCTTCGCCAGATCCCCGATCTGCATCAGGACCTCGCCCTCGTCGGCGTCGAGCGGCAGCGGGGGGATCCCCGGCACGTCCCGAGCGGGCGGGCGGTTCAAGATGGGGAGGCGGACTGGGGTGGACACGTACGTCTTACGTTAGGGTGAGGGTTGGGCCTGGGTGGGTTCTAAGCCCCGGACTCCTGGTCGTCAAGCAACTCTTCCGCATGGGTGAGGGTGGCCATGTGCGTGAATGTGGGCGCACGTGACGGATGCAAGGGATGCGAGCGCCCCTGTATCTTCTTGGATCGTGCCTCCGCAGCCGCCGGACGACGAGTCGACGCTGTTCAGCCCGCCCCAGCGGCAGGGTGAGGACGGGCCTGCGCCCGACTCGTCCCGCACGCGGATCGACATCGCGCCCGCTTCGGGGTCGGAGGTCACGCAGACGTCGCTCCCCGAGGGGCCGCTGCCGACGTGGGACGATCAGACGCACGCGAGCGCGCCCCGCGGCGGCAGCGGCGAGCACACGCTCGTCGCGAAGCCCTCGCCGCCCTCGGCGGGCGCGATCTCGGTGAGCGAGGTCATCGCGGCCGTCGAGGTGAGCGCGCTCGAGGAGGAGCCGTCGATCGGAGAGCCGACGCGGATGGTGCCGCGCGACGAGGTGCGCGCCATCGCCGAGCGGATCGAGGCTCAGCTCGCAGAGGAGGGCGACCCCAACGCGACCCTCGTGCCGACGCTGCAGCGGCCGCGCGGCGCCGCGCTCCCGTCGCAGGCGTTCCGGCCGCCCTCCTCGAAGGACGCGCCCTCGAAGGACGCGCCCTCGAAGGACGCGTCGTCGCCGAGCGGCGTCACCGATCTCTCGTTCGAGCCCACCATGGCCTCCGCCCGATCGCCGGTCGTCGGCGCGCCGTCGACGAAGCCGCGCGGCGAGGACTCGAACGCGACGGTCATCGCCGTCGCCGCGGCCCGTCCGCAGACCGAAGATCCGAACGCGACGCTCGTCCCGACCGTGCCCGGGCTCGCGTTCGTCGCCGCCTTCGCCGAGCTGCCGGAGGCCGACCCCAACGCGACGCTCGTGCCGAGCTTGCCGAACGCGAGCGCCTACGCGCGGCTCGTGAAGACCACCGCCGCGCCGCTCTCCGACCGCAGCAGCGCCGACGCCGGCGAGACCGCGCGCAGCCTGCCCTTGCCGCCGGTCGCGCCCCCGCGCCGCCCGGGCGCCCCCGCCCCGCCGGCGCGGCGCGGTCGGCCGCTCCCGCCGCCGCCGAAGTCGCGCACCACCCAGACCGATCTCCTCGCGGTGCCGAGGTCGAGCGACGCGGCCCAGCCCACCTCGACCGGCTCCATCCAGTCGCTCGCGGCGCGCCTCGACCCGCTCCCCGCGCCGTCGTCGCCGCCGCCGTCGCTGCGCGGGCTGGCCGACGAGCTCGAGCC
>JAEUKG010000788.1 GCA_016794325.1 Myxococcales bacterium
GTACG
Organism: Myxococcales bacterium; assembly: GCA_016794325.1. Taxonomy (GTDB): domain Bacteria; phylum Myxococcota_A; class Polyangia; order Polyangiales; family Polyangiaceae; genus SXNL01. Next base: position 6 of record JAEUKG010000788.1, read on the forward strand.
TCGACGTGTGGCTCAAGCCCGTGCTCGAGGGCCTCGGCACCGGCGTCACCACCGCGCCCGTCTACTACGACTACCAGGTGATGGTCCAAAAGGACTTCACCCCGCGGCAGAACCTCCGGCTCGCGCTCTTCGGCTCCGACGATCGTCTCGAGATCCTCCTGCGCGGCGTCAACGCGAGCGAGCCCGGGCTCACCGGCGGGCTCGGGTTCCACACCGGCTTCTGGCGCACGCAGGCGCGCTACAAGAACAAGTTCACCGACGAGACCGAGCTCCGCGTCACCGGCGCCGTCGGCCAGGACTTCATCGACTTCAACGCCGGCGACCTCAAGTTCAACCTGACGTCGACGCCGATCACCGCGCGCGTGGAGCTCGCGCAGAAGATCGCGCCCGGCGTGACGACGAACGTGGGCATGGACTGGCTGTGGGCGCCCTACGAGGTCACGGCGCGCTTCCCGCCGCCGACTCGGCCCGGCGAGCCTCCCGGCGGCCCCTTCTCCTCGCGGCCCCCGCTCGAGACGAGCGAGAGCGGCGCCCAGTACCGGCCGGGCATCTACGACGAGCTCGAGCTCACGCCGTTCCGCGGCACGCGCATCGTCCCCGGCGTGCGCCTCGACTACTCGAAGGACACGAAGAAGTGGGACATCTCGCCCCGCTTCGTCGCTCGGCAAGACCTCACGCGCGGCTTCCCGCGCACCACGCTGAAGGGTGGCGTCGGCGTCTTCCACCAGCCGCCGCAGCCGCAGGAGACGAACCCCGTCTTCGGGCAGCCGGGCCTGGTCTCGAACCGCGCGACCCACTACAGCATGGGCGTCGAGCAGGAGATCACGAAGAACGTCGAGATCTCGAGCGAGGGCTTCTACAAGCAGCTCGACCGCCTCGTGATCCAGCGGCGCGGCAACTCGGGCGAGGGGCGCGTGTTCGGCGTCGAGACGCTGCTCCGCTACAAGCCCGACTCCCGCTTCTTCGGCTGGGTCGCGTACACCCTCTCGCGCAGCGAGCGGCGCGACATCCCCGAGGAGCCGCTCAAGCTGTTCCAGTTCGACCAGACGCACATCCTCACGGTGCTCGGCAGCTACCGGCTCGGGCGCGGCTGGGAGATCGGCGGCCGCTACCGGCTCGTCTCGGGCAACCTCTACACGCCCAACCGATACGGCTTCTACGACGAGAACTCGGGCGTCTACCTCCCCGACGGCGACTTCCCGCTGAACGGCAAGCGCCTCCCGCTCTTCCAGCAGTTCGACGTCCGCGTCGACAAGATCTGGAAGTTCAAGAGCTGGTCGCTGAACGCCTACCTCGACCTCCAGAACACCTTCAACGTCGGGAACATCGAGGGCGTCCAGTACAACTTCAACCAGACGCAGAGCACCTTCGCCACGGGCCTGCCCTTCTTGCCGAGCTTCGGCATCCGCGGGGAGATCTGAGATGCGCCGGAGAATCGTGCCTTGGGCGACGGGGGGTGTGCTCGGCGGGATCGTGGTCCTCGCGGCGTGCGGGCCCCAGTTCGAGCCGTCGCACAAGGTGGACTCGGTGCGCATCTTCGCGGCGTCGGCCGACAAACCGTACGCGAAGCCGGGCGACGACGTGACGGTGGAGCTGCTCGCGTACGACGGGCGCGCCGAGCAGCCGGAGCCGATGCAGGTCTCCTGGATCCCGTTCGTGTGCACGAACCCGCCCCAAGACTTGTATTATGCATGTTTCCTCTCGCTCGCCGGCACCGACGCCGGCGGCGGGCGAAGCGTCGCCGACGCCGCGGGGGCGGACGCCACGAGCGACGGCGGGCGCGCGATCGGCGCGGCCGACATCATCGGCCGCTTCCCGCCCGGGACCGACCTCACCCCGTTCCTGCCCAAGGGCCCCAAGTTCTCGTTCAAGATGCCCGAGAACATCGTCGACACCCACCCGCCGGTGGAGGGCGCCGGCGAGCCGTACGGGCTCGCGATCCTCTTCAACATCGCGTGCGCCGGCCGCGTGGTCCTCGCCGAGATCGACCCCAGCAAGGGCCCGCAGCAGGTGCCGCTCGCGTGCGTCGGCAAGGACGGTGAGCCGCTCGGCCCGAAGGACTACGTCTTCGGCTTCACCCGCGTCTTCGCCTACAAGAACGACGTCAACACGAACCCGGTGATCGACGGGCTCACCTTCGACGGGCAGCCCGTGGACCTCGCGAAGGGCATCGTCGTCGAGCGCTGCAAGGCCGAGAAGACGCGCGACTGCGAGGAGCACAAGCTCGACACGAAGGTGGCGGCCTCGAGCTGGGAGCCGAGCCGCATCGGCGTGAAGCCCGGCGAGCCGCCCCGGCGCGAGCAGATCTGGGTGTCGTATTACCTCACCATCGGCGACGTCTCGGACGGCGCGCGCCTCCTCTACGACGTCGGGCAAGGCGCGATCACCGAGACCGAGACGAAGTTCATCGCCCCCGCGTTCGCCACCGAGGGGACGATCTGGGCGGTGGTCCGCGACAACCGCGGCGGCACCTCGTGGAAGCAGATCCCGCTCAAGGTCCAAGAGGACAAGCCCTGAGGCCCGCCGGCCCTCCGCCCCCGCGCGCGCCGCGAGGTGCACCAAAGCGGGGAGTGGCGTTTCGCCGGCGTTCGCGGCATCCTTGAGGCAGCGGCTCGCCGCCCTTCGTCGATGTCTTCGCCCCTCCGGCTCGTCCTCGTGTCCCTCGTGCTCGCGATCGTCGTCGCGTGCTCGTCCGATCCGCCGTCGACGTTCCTCCAGGCCTCGGACCTCGAGCTCGCGGAGGGATCGCCGGACTTCGACCCGAACAACCTCGTCGACACGCCGTCGTTCGTGGACTGGCAGGCGCTCGACGCGGTCCAGGTGCAGACGTTCCTCGCGAAGTCGCCCTACGACCGCCTGAGCTTCCTCGAGACGTACCAATCGAACGGGGTCCGCGCGAACGACGCCATCGTCCGGGCGGCGCGGACCTACCGCATCAACCCCATCGTCCTGCTCGTGCGCCTGCAGATGACGCAGGGCCTCGTCGGCTCGCGGGACTATCCGTTCCCGACCGACCGCGTCGAATACGTGTTCCGATGCGGCTGCACCGCCCCCAAGAAGTGCGACTCGGCCTTCGCCGGGCTCGATCGCCAGCTCGACTGCATGGCCCGGGCGATGCGCGAGGCCCTCGACGCCATCGGCGCCCAAGGCCAGACGTCGGGCGGCTGGGCGCCCGAGAACCCCTCCATCACCCTCGACGGGGTGAAGATCACGCCGGCCAACGAGGCGACGGCGGTGCTCTACCAGATCCTCCCGCGCGTCGCGAACCGCGCCGCCGGCGGCAACTGGCTGTTCTGGAACCTCTACCAGATCTACTCCCTGGCCATCGGCTACGCGGGGGCGACCGACGGCGGCACCGGCGACGCGTGGGTCGGCGACGGCTGCCAGGCCGACGCGCAGTGCGGCTTCCAGGACGGTCAGTGCCTGCCGGCGCCCGACTCGCCCGGGGGTCTCTGCACCGCCCCCTGCACCGGCTCCTGCCCGACCGATCCCTCCAAGCCCGCCACCTTCTGCGCCCAGTTCGCGGGCCAACCCGAGGCCGGCTACTGCGTCGCGGTGTGCAACCCCGACGCTCCCGGATCATGCCGACCGGGATACACGTGCACGCGAAACGTCGCCCGCTTCGGCAACCCCAAAGAGGCGAAGAGCGTCTGCCTCCCCACCCGCTGAGTCGGGGCAGGCGCCGGCGGGCCGCGTCAGACCAGGGCGCGGAGGACCTCGGTCGCTTGGACCGAGACCTGCCCCGCCGACAGCACCGCCTCGTCGGTCGGCCGCTCGCGGAGGTGGTCGCCGACGCGGAGGTAGGACTCGACGTAGACGCGCTCGCGCCCGAGCCCCGCGCCCTCGCCGGTGCCGCCGCGGTAGGCGCGCTCGGCCATCACCACCGCGTCCGCCGGCGAGAAGCCCCAGCCCGCGAGGAGCCGCAGCGCGTCGACGAAGGTCGCTCCGTGGTCCATCGCGTCGACCACGAGGTGGCGCGCCGCGAGCTGCCGCTTGCGGAAATCGTCCAGGAAGCCGTGCCGCTCCTCGAGCACGAGCGCGAGCCCCTCCTGATCGCACGTGCCGCGAGCGGTGCCGAGCTGGAAGATGCCGATGCGCGCCTTGCGGGCGCGGCCGCGCGGGAGCGCGTGCGCCTCGACCTCGTGCATCACCGTGCGGTCGACGTCGGACGGGGTGAGGCGCCGCCCGGGCGCGACCATCACGTGGCGGTCGCCGACCGCGGCGAGCGAGACGAGGTGGGGGTGCACCACCACCTCGAACGGGAGCTGCAGCCGCCCGATCGCCTCGCGGAGGCGCGACACCAGGCTCTCGGGGCCGGACCCGTCGCTGAGGATGGTGGGCTCGCGCGCGGGCGGGGCGAGGTCGATCCACGCGCGCGCGAGATCGGTCGCCGCGCGCGCGGCGTCGGCGCGCACGGGGCCGAAGCGGCCGCGCGCGAGGGCGCCGACGACGCTGGTGCCGACCTCGGAGGCGATCGCCGCCTCGATCTCGAGCTCGCGGGCACGGGCGGCGTAGAGGTCGGCGAGGCCCGACCGCTCGGCGGCGAGGCGCTGGGCCGCGCGGTCGAGCGCGCGCCGGAGGAGGCTGTGATCGGTGCGCGCGTACGACCACCGCGGCATCACGGGCTCGCCGGCGGTCGCCGCCGCGGTGAGGCGCTCGCGCTCGCGCTCGACGTTGCGCGGGGTCGCGGAGCCGAGGAGCCGGATGGTCCGGTTCGCCTCGAGGAGCAATCGCTCCGCGCGGACGAGCCACGACGGCAGCTCCCCCTCGCGCACGCGACGAATCGCCGGCTTGGCAGTCTTCACCCGCCAACGATATCCGATTTCAGGGCCGGCGAATTTCCCTTGGCGACGGGGGGGCCCGCCGGGTACCAACGTCATCATCGTCGCCGCTCTCGGGAGACCGGAGCGATCGAGCCGCGATCACGCGAAACACCACGGGACAAGCACGGCCATCAATGAAGAAGAACTACGTCCTCGACACCAACATCCTGCTCCACGACCCGCGCGCGATCTTCAAGTTCGAGGACAACAACGTCATCATCCCGATCTACGTCATCGAGGAGATCGATCAGTTCAAGCGTGAGGGGTCCGAGCGCGGGCGCAACGCCCGCACGGTGGTGCGCCTGCTCGACGAGCTGCGCGAGAGCGGGGGCTCCCTCTCCAAGGGGGTGGTGCTCCAGAGCGGCGGGGGCCTGCGCGTCGCGGTCCCCCAGAAGCGCCCGGAGCTCCCGACCGCGATCGACAAGGCGGCGATGGACAACGCGATCCTCCAGACCGCGTTCGACGTGCGCGACGAGGACGGCGGCAGGCCCACCGTGTTCGTCACGATGGACACCAACCTGCGCATCCGGGCCGACGCCCTGGGGATGGTCGCCGAGACCTACGAGAACCAGCGCGTCGAGGCGGAGCAGCTCCACACCGGCATCAAGGAGATCGAGCTCGACTCCGACGGGATCGACCGCTTCTTCCAGGACGGCCACTACAAGCCGGGCGAGGCGCTCACCGCCAACCTGTGCGTGCTCCTGCGCGACCGCGCCAACCCGTCGCACACCGCGCTCGGCCGCTACGACGCCCAGCGCCGCGAGGTCGTCGCCCTCCGCACCCCGCGTGAGGGCGTGATGGGCGTGCGCCCGCGCAACAAGGAGCAAGCCCACGCGATCGACCTCCTCCTCGACGAGAACATCCGGCTCGTCACGCTGGTCGGCAAGGCGGGCACGGGCAAGACGCTCCTCGCCCTCGCCGCGGGCCTCAAGCGCACCATCGAGGACGGCACCTACGCCCGCATGCTCGTCTCGCGGCCGGTGATGCCGCTCGGGCGCGACATCGGCTTCTTGCCCGGCGACGTGGACGAGAAGCTCAACCCGTGGATGCAGCCCATCTTCGACAACCTCGAGTTCCTCTTCTCGAGCGGCACCCGCAAGGGCCCGCGGGCGTACGCGGAGCTCCTCGAGAGCGGGCAGCTCCAGGTCGAGCCGCTCACCTACATCCGCGGCCGCTCGTTGCCCTCGCAGTACATGATCGTCGACGAGGCGCAGAACCTCACCCCCCACGAGGTGAAGACGATCATCACCCGCTCTGGCGACGGCACGAAGATCGTGCTCACCGGCGACCCGTACCAGATCGACAACCCCTACGTGGACAGCGCGTCGAACGGCCTCACCATCGCCGCCGACAAGTTCCGGGGCGAGAAGGTCGCGGCCCACATCGTCCTCTCCAAGGGCGAGCGGAGCGAGCTCGCGGAGCTTGCCGCGAACCTGCTCTGACCCCATCGTCCTCCTTTGCGATCGCGCGTTTGCGCGTCTGCTACACTGGCGGCGACGATGGTGTCGAATCGACGGTCGAGCTCTCTCCTCGCCACGGCGCGCGCCGCGGGCGTCACCGCGCTCCTCGCGGCGGGGGCGTCCGGCTGCTCGTCGGTCGGCGGCAGCGCGGTGCGCACCGGCCCCGTCCAGCTCCCGCAATATTCGGGGCCTGTCGCCGTGTACGCGGCGCAGCCGCCGCCCGCGGACGCGGTGGACCTCGGCGTGGTCGAGGTCCACGGCTCGCTCCACGACGGCGAGGTCGGCCAGCTCCTCCCCGAGCTCGTCCGCCGCGTCGCCGAGATCGGCGGCAACATCGCGGTGGTGGAGGGGACGCGCGCGCGGTTCGACATGGTCGCGCGCAACCAGGTCGAGACCTTCTACTACAGCTGCGGCCTCAACTACACGTGCGCCGGCACCCGCGTGTACACCATCAACGACGAGGTCATGACCGTGAGCATGTTCGGGCGCGCGATGTCGAACCGGCCTGGCGCTCGCCCCGCGCCGCCGCTCGCCCCCGCCCCCGTCACGCCGGCCGAGCCTCCGCCGCCGGCGGAGCGGCCGCCGCTGCTCGACGGCCCGCTGCCTGGCGCTCCGCCGTCGGAGGCGCCGTGAGCCGCTCGCCGCTCGCGGTCGTCGCCGCGCTGGCGCTCGCCCTCGGCGGGCTCACGGGCTGCCGCGGGCACGTCGAGACCCACGCGGTGCTCCTACGGGCGCCGGTGCCGGGTCCGTCGTCGCGGGTCGAGGTGTACGTGGTGGGGCAGGCGCCGGCGCGCCGCTTCTACGAGATGGGCTTCGTCCAGGCGGTGGGCTTCGCCGACACCGCGAACCCCGAAGACCTCGTGCGGGGCCTCGTGCAGAAGGGGCAGGAGCTCGGGTGCGAGGCGGTCGTCCGCGTCCAAGTGGATGTAGGATACACCAAAGCGCACGCCTCCGGCGTGTGCGTGCGCTGGCTCGACGCCGCGACCGACACGACGTACGTGGCGCCGGCCTTGCCGTCCGCGCCGAGGCCCACGCCGTCCTACCGGCCGACCCCGGCGCCGCGTCCGCTCGAGCC
>JAEUKG010000888.1 GCA_016794325.1 Myxococcales bacterium
TCGCCGGCGATGACGCCGCGCATCCCGCCGATGTCGACGTTGAGGAGCGTGGGGCTCACGGGGGCGACCCGACCCGCGGTGACGCAGAGCGAGGAGCCGGGGACCACCTTGAGCGCGGGCGGCGGCCCGCGTCGCCCACCCGCGCTCCCCGCCGGCGCGGGCGAGACCCGCTGCGCGTGCGCCGCTACGGCGACGGCGACTCCCGCGACCACCACGAGCCCAGAGAACGCGAGGAAACGCATCGGATGACCTCCGCCTCTGGGAACGGTCGCGGCGCGCGGAGCGTGAGGCGGCTGGGGCATCGGCGGTGCGGCACGGTCAGCCCGCGCGGCGCGCGGGAGCGGCCTCGGTCTCGGACACGCGGCCCGCGACCGTCCGCCGGATCCCCGAGGCCGGCGGCTCGGAGTCCGCGGTGGCGAAGGGGAGCTCGGCGTGCGGCGCGGCGAGGGGGACCTCGGCGTCGGCGGCGGGGGGCGCGCCCTCGATGGGAGCGTGATAGGTGAGGATCGACGGCGGCCGCGCGCCCGTCGTCCAGCCCTCGAACCCGCTCGGGGTCCACGGCGTCTGGTCCCACCCCCACCAGAAGCGCCCGAAGGGGACGTCGCCGTAGACGAGCGCGCGCACCGAGAGCGCGAGGAAGCGCCGCACGCGGAAGGCGAGGGCTACGCGCTCGCAGCGGCTCTTCTTGAGCGTCCACTCGGGCGCGAAGCTGGTGGTGTTGCCGAAGAGGAGGAGGTCCTTGGTCACGCCGTACACGCAGCCGAAGAAGTTGATGCAGACGAGGTAGATCGGCGCGAACGGGAGGCAGGCGAGGACGGCGTAGTAGGCGCGCCGGTCGCGCTCGAGGGCGAGCGCGAGCCCCGTGTACAGCGAGTAGCCGATCGTCTGGGCGGTGTAGCCGATGACGTACGCGAGGAGGTTCCGGTCTTCGCCGACGATGGCGTAGGGGAGGAGGACGTAATACGCGGTCACCTCGAGCACCCCGCGCAGCACCATCGTGAGGTGGGCCCCGACGGGGAAGCCGATCTCCCAGTGGAACATGAACGCCCGCCAGAAGCGGCCAGCGCACTCGAAGCGCGACGAGTTCCAGCGGACCCGCTGCGTCCAGAGGCCCTTCCAGGTCGTGGGCGTGTAGGTATAGACCCGAGCCTCGGGCTCGTAGTCGTGCGATCGCTCGTAGGTGTACGAGCGCACGAGGCGGAAGAGCGCGTGCAGCGGGGTGCGGGGCGCGTCGAAGGAGAGCGCGCCGTCCTTCCACGTGGCGATGCTCGCCAAGAACGCCATGCAGGTGTCGTCCGAGGCGCCGGTGAGGGCCTCGGGGAGGGGCGGGGCGGTGCTATCGGAGAAGCGCGGGGGCGGTCGACCGAGCCACCACGCGAGGTAGTCCCGGACCGTCAGGGTCTGCATGAACCCCATGTAGGACGGGGCCTTGAGGAGGAGGTCGGTCCAGCAGCAGTAGAGGGCGCCGGGGACGCCGATCTTCGGGGTGAGCTTCCAGTTGAAGCGCGCGACGTTCGAGACGAGGAACTCGCGGGCCACCTGGGCGTGGATGAACCCCTTCGTGGTGAAGAACTGGCGCCAGCCGTTCCAGACGAGATCCGGGCGGATGTAGATCTTGCCGGAGACGATGCGCCGCTTGTTGCCGGTGACGAGGTGCGGGGTGGCGAGGCGAGCCACGAGTCGCTCGAGGGCGTGGGGGCCGAGGGTGCCGTCGCCGTCGATGCTGATGTAGACGTCGGGCACGGCGCCGATGTCCCCGCGGCGCGCGAGCGCCCGGACGTGGTTCACGCCAGCCTCGACGGCCATCATCTTCCCGAGGCGCGTCTCCGTCCCGGTGACGAAGATCTGCACGTTGTCGGGCCGCTCCAGCCGAGCGACCCACCGCTCGAGCTCGGCGTACAACGC
>JAEUKG010000897.1 GCA_016794325.1 Myxococcales bacterium
CGGGGATGGGGCTCGAGAACATCGCCTGCGCTTGCTCCTCGAAGGTCAGGGGGCGCTTGGGGGCGACGGGGACCTCGGGCCGCTTGCGGAGGCGCTCCACCGCGCGCTCCTTCACCCACCTCAGCCTGTCGCGGAACTGCCAGCCCAGCGCAGCCACCACCACGAGCCACGCGAGCTTGATGGCGGCGAGCGCGTGGGTCGTCAGGTAGAGGACGCGCGGCTCGAACGGCTGCTTCTCGGTGATGAGCTGGCGCCCGACCTCGACGTAGACGTCGGAGCGCGGCACCGAGAGCGACAGCGGCGTCTGGGACTCGGCGCTGCGGATCGCGCTCGTGGCCGGGCGGGCCGAGTCGGGCTGCGGGATGCGGACGTCCTCGGTGATCATGTCGCGGGCCGGCTCGTCGTTCACGGTGAGCACGGCCCAGCGCGCCCCGAGGAGGCCCACCGCGACGAGCACGCCCGAGGCGACGAAGAGCCGCATCCCGCGGAGGAAGCGCGACGCCACGAAGACGGCCCCCACGACCAGCAGCGCCGAGGCGACGAGCGCGAAGGCGGTGCTCGAGACGAGCCACAGACCGGTGGTCGCGACCACGCCGAGGATCCGCTGGCGCCGGGTGCGGAAGGCCATGAGGGCGGCGAGCGCCCCGAGGCCGAGGGCGACGGCGTCGACGGTGGCGAAGATCCACTTCGTGCGGTCGCCGCCGAAGATCGCGATCGGGCGGAGGTGGTTCGGGAGGCCGATGGTGACGGTGGACGCGCCGGTCGTGATCGGGAGCGCGTGCATCGGCACCTGGACGAGGCCGGCGACCGACCGCAGCTTCACCTGCGACACCGACTGGGTCCGGAGCTGGTGGCCTCCGGTGCCGAGCGGCACGAGCAGCTCCTTCCCTCCCTCCTTGGTGTGGAAGATGGGCTCGGCGTTGCCGTCCGTCGACACGTACATCGGCGTGCCGGCAGGGGTGAACACGAGGTGGTCGAGGCCGTTGTTCTCGTACGACAGGACGTCGTCGATGATGGCCTCGCCGCTCGCGGTGATGGCGACGAAGCGCCGCTCGCTCCGGGCGAGCGCGGCCAGCGCCTCGCCGCGCACGAGGGGCCGGGCGTCGATGTCGAAGTGTTGGCCGCGCTGGACGAGCACGGTGCGCGCCGTCGGGAGCTGCGGCGGGATCGGTGACTGCGCGTTCTCGACGAGCCGGCCCTCGCCCGCGAGCGAGATGCGGTGATCGGGGTCGTGCTCGACGAGCCACCACTCGTAGGCGCTCCGCTCGTCGACGGTGAAGGACTTGAGGGCCGGGAGGGTGCCGGTGACGGTGAGGTCGGCGTCGTGGCCGGCGACGGGCAGCGTGAGCGTTCCGTCCTCCTGCTTCCAACCGGTCGATCCGCTCACCTCGCGGACGCGCTCGCCGTATTTGAGCGGCAGCGTGACGGCGCCGATGTCCGGCCCTTGCGACACCGTGATCCGGTACGTGAAGCCGATCTCCTTGCCGATGCGCAGCGACCGGGCGAGCCGGAACGTCTGCGGCACCTTCGCCTGGACCGTCTCGCCGTTCATCGGGTCGAAGTGGATGGTCTGCGACGAGAGGCCGCTCAGGCTCTCGCCCTCGACGAGGCGGCCCTTGGATAGCTTCGCCTCGAGGCCGTTCAAGGGTCCCTTGATGGTGAGCGCGAGCTCGGTGCCGAGGTGCATCTCGCCGCGCACGGTGAACGCGCCCGGCTTCGCGAAGAGCACGAAGGAGTCGTCCTCGAAGGCGAGCGTCGCCGGGGCGCCGTTGACGGTGACCTTGTCGAGGCGCACCTGGGTCGGGGGCCCGAAGAGGGGGATCTTGGTCTCCTTCTTGGCCCTCACCGTCCCCGACACCTCGAACGTCATCGTCCCCTGCACCGCGCCGCCGAAGGAGGCCTTGTCGAGCACGAAGCACTGGTCCGTGCATTCTGCATCTTTTTCCTTCTGGGCCGCGAGCGACGACTCGATGTGCTGGCACAAGAGGAGATCGTGGCCTTGGAGGGCCGAGCAATCGGCCTGGGCGGGGCTCGCGAAGAGCGCGAGGGACAAAACGGCCCCGAGGGCGCCGAGCGCGCGCCGGATACCAACCTTCGTCATGGGGAAACCTCCGCGCCGCGGACGAGGGTGGGCGCGCCCTCGTAGGACCCTCGGGGCCCGCGAAAGTTCCCGCGCGGCCTCCGCGCGGCCGCCGCGCGGAGGCCAGCCGCGCCCGACACCGGGTCGCCGCGCGCCCCCCGGGCGGCCGCGCGCCCACGCCGCCCCGGCGAACCACGTCCGCCGTGGTACCTTGCCGCGCGTGCAGGATCGGCGGGCCATCGCCGGGGTCGCGCTCGCGGCCGCGGCGTTCTCCACGAGCGCGCCGCTCGCCAAGCTGGCGACGGGCCTCTCCCCGCTCGCGGTGGCTTCGCTCCGCACCGGGCTCGCGGCGCTCGTGCTCGGGCTCGTGCTCGGCCGCGATCTCACGCGCGCCGCGAGCGCCCTCACGCCGGGCGATCGCGCGCGCGTCGCCGGCGCGGGGCTCCTGCTCGCGCTCCACTTCGCGCTCTGGCTGCTGGGGCTCGCGCGAACGTCGATCGCGGCCGCGAGCGCCCTCGTCGCCACCCAGCCGCTCGCGATCCTCGTCGCCGCCTCGGCGACGCTCGGCCTCCGGCCCGCGCGCCGCGAGATCGCCGGCATCCTCGCCGCGACCGCGGGGGCGGCCGTGGTCGCGTCGGCCTCGGGAGGCGCTTCGCACACGCTCGCGGGCGACGCGCTCGTGCTCGGCGCGGTCGTCGTGTACGCCGCCTACGTCGTCGTGACCCGCCGG
>JAEUKG010000924.1 GCA_016794325.1 Myxococcales bacterium
CTCCCCAAGCGAAAGCCAACGGAAGCCGCCAAGAGCGACACCGAACAGACAATCCGGAGGACGAGACAATGGCTAGCCTGTGGAAGCACTTCAAAGACGGCGGATGGGGTATGTACATCATCCTCTTCTGGTCGATCATCACGCTCGGTCTCATCATCGAGCGCTCGCTGTACCTGTTCGGCTCGTCGATCAACAAGGACGTGTTCCTCGCCACGATGCAGAAGTGCATCCTCGCGGGTGACGTCGCCAAGGCCGTGAAGATGTGCTCGGCCGCCAACGCTCCCCTCGCCCGCATCGTCCAGGCCGGCCTCGTGAAGGTCAACCGTCCCGACGAGGAGGTCCAGGCCGCGATGGACGAGGCCGCTCTCCGCGAGATCCCGAAGATCGCGAAGCGCACCGGCCTCCTCGCGCTCCTCGCGAACCTCTCCATGCTCACCGGCCTCCTCGGCACCGTCTCCGGCCTCATCACGAGCTTCGGCGCGGTCTCCGGCGAGAGCGTCGACCCGAGCCAGAAGGCGCGAATCCTCGCCGAAGGTATCAGCGAGGCCATGAACTGCACGGCGTTCGGTCTGATCGTGGCCATCCTCGGCCTCATCGGCTTCGCCGTCCTCAACAACAAGACCCAGTCGCTCGAGGACGACATCAACGAGGCGAGCGTCCAGGTGCTCAACCTCGTCGTCACGAACCGCCAGAAGGTCAACCTCACCGGCGTCGCCGCCTGAGGTCGTGGAGCCCCTCGCGTCCGCGCGCCGTGGCGCGACGTGAAGCGAGGGGCGAGCGTAGAGCAGCCATTGATTGAATCAGGAGCGCCCTCGTCGAGGGGGCGCTCCCTCCTCCAAGCTGGAGCAGAGTCATGGGTGGTGTAGACGTCGGCGGTGGCGGAAAAGGCGGCCGGAAGCAGCTCGACTCGGAGATCAACATGATCCCGATGATCGACCTCCTCATGGTCACGATCTCGTTCCTCCTCATCACGGCCGTGTGGACGCACATGTCGCGCATCAACGCCGATGCGCAGGTGCCTGGTCCCCCGCGACCGGACACGGAGCAGGACAAGGTCGAGCCCGAGAAGCAGCTCCACGTGGAGATGCGCTCGCCCGACAAGTTCGTCCTCATCTGGAAGCAGGGCGGCACCGTGGTGAGCACGGTCGACGTCCCCCGGAAGGACAACCTGACGGTGACGAACGGCTTCAAGGACATCCGCTACCCGGAGCTCGCCGCCAAGATCGAGAGCGAGTGGAAGACCACGGGCACGCACCGCGACGGATCGGACAAGAAGTTCGATCAGGCGATCCTCCACACCGACAACGAGACGCCGTACGTCTACGTGGTCGGCGTGATCGACGCGATCTACCACGCGAAGCGCCCCTACACCGTCGGCGGCAAGAGCAACACGCTCGTCCCGGCGTTCAACGTCACCTTCGCCGTCAACTGAGGAAGAAGCCATGACGATCCAAGAGCCTGGCCGACGTTTGATGCACCACATCCCGCTGAACTTCGTCCAGAAGAAGGTGGCGGGGGGTGGCGGGCGCAGCACGAACGCGTCGCTGTCGCTGACGTCCATGATCGACTTCCTCGTCGTCACGGTCGTCTTCCTCCTCATGACCTTCAGCGCGTCGGGCGAGACCCCGACCCAGAAGGGCGTGCACCTGCCGAAGGCCGAGAACACCCTCGACATGATCGACGCGCCGATCGTCGCGATCACCGGCAGCCTGATCATGGTCGACGGCAACCCCGCGGGCAACACGCGGGCGATCGAGGACTCGAAGCGCCTGCAGCGCATCGACGAGCTCTTCAACAACCTGAAGGGCAAGCGCGAGCTGTGGAAGCAGACCCACCCCGGCAAGGATTTCCCGGGCGTCGTCGTCCTCCAGATCGACCAGGACGTCCAGGCCATCGTCGTGAAGAGCGTCTTCCAGACGGCGGCGTTCGCGGGCTACCCGAACGTGAGCTTCATGGTCAACTCGATCCCGAAGTCGGGCGGCGGCGGCGAGAAGCACTGACCCCCGACGCGCGGCAGGCTCGGTTCGAACATGGCAGGAGAGCGCCCGCGCGGATTGACGTCGATCGCCGACGCGCGCGACCAGCGCAAGTCCAAGAAGTTCTCGCGCCCCTCCACCAACGCGATCCTCGCGGCGGTCGGCGGGGCGCTCGTCGTTCTGGTCATCTACTACTTCGCGTCCAAGAGCTCGCTCGACACCGCGCGCACCCAGCTCCTCGCGGAGCAGCACGCGGCGAAGGCCATTGTTGGCGCCGAGTGGTACCCGCTGAGGGACAAGCTCGAGAAGCTGACCCTCGAGGCCGCGGGCCCCTACCCCGGCGACATGGTGGACAAGGAGGCCTACGGCTGGGACTTCCGGTCCCTGCCGGGGATCTACCTCCGCATGCGCGTGGCGCAGGCGAAGGACGCGTCGTCGATCCGGCGCGCGGCGCAGGACTCGCTGCGCGACGGATTCACCGGCTGCCTCTTCCGCGAGACCAACGCCGCTGCCCAGGCGCGGGTCGCCAACGACGGCGGCGTGTTCGCCGAGCACCCGTGGAACCTGCGCCAGGCGTACCAGTCGACGCGGGTGATGGAGGAGGCGTGGGAGGGCGAGGTCAAGGCCGCGGGCGACGATCTCCGCCTGCGCGTGTTCAAGCAGCAATACGAGAAGGCCAAGCGCGAAGAGATCCCGCTCGCGATCGACATCGTGAAGCGGTCGCAGTTCTTCATGCTCGTCCTCGACGAGGACGTCGACGAGGCGCGGGCCGTCTCCGACGGCGGCGTGCTCACCAACGAGTCGCTGCAGCTCGTCGCTCACCCGGCCCGCGTGGTCCTCGTGAACCTGAAGACGGGGGCGACCTTGGCGCGCCTCCGGCGCACGGGCTCGGCCGACGTCGTCACGACCGGAGCCATCCTCGATCCCGAGACCCAAGAGGCCCTCAAGCGGCAGGTCAACAACTGCTCGCTGGCCCAACAGGTCTGGATCGCGCTCAAGCCGGCGAAGGACTGACCTCAGCGAGCGACGACGACGACGTCGATCCGCGCCCCGGCCGGGAGCCTCCGGCCGATCTCACGGCGGACGTGCTCGAGCAGGCACGGCGCGGCAGCGTCGGCGCCCTCCGTCGTCGGGGCCACGCGGACGTCGCCGCTGCCGCCGCGCGCGCCGACCGCGAGCTTCACTTGGATCGTCCCCTTCGCCCGCACGCACGCGCGCGCGCTCGCGGAGAGCGGCTGAACCTCGGTCGCGTCGTCCACGTGCACCAGAGCGAACGCGCCGGAGGGCGGCGCGTCGCCGGTCGCGGCGACGCCGAAGCGAGCCTCGGTCGGCGGCGGCGGCGCGGGGAGCTCGGCCGGCGGATGCGCGGACGGCGCCGGGGCAGCGGCGACGACGGCGGAGCCAGCCGCGCCCGCGTCGGCGGCCTCGCGCGGGGCCACCCCGTTCGACGGCGCCGGGGGCGCGACGGCGCCGCCGCCGCACGCGACGACCCACGTCGTCGTGATCGCGATCGCCGCCGCCGTGCGGGTGGACATCGCGCGGAGCATAGCGGAACATCGGGACGTGCGCGCGCACGCTCTCCCCTCGGTCGCCCTCGCCTGCCTCGTCGCGGCGGTCGGCGCGCCGGGCCGAGGCGAGGCGTGCGTCGAGATCGTCCCCGCGACCGTCCTCCCCGCCGACGGCGCGCCGCTCGACGCCCACGTGTGGGTCGTCGGGATGCAGCTACCCCTCTACGGCGGGGCGACCTTCGCCGTGGTGCCGAGCGACGACGCCGCCCACCCCGTGCCCATCTCCCTGCGGACGTGGGAGTCGAGCC
>JAEUKG010000930.1 GCA_016794325.1 Myxococcales bacterium
CGAAGTGGCCGGCGGCCCGGCGCGCGACCGCCGGCAGCGAGGGGGCCTCGCGCCCGAGCGCCTCGAGCGAGGTGACGCCGTGCTGCTTGATGCCGCACGGGACGATGGCGTCGAACGACGTGAGCGAGGTCGTCACGTTGAAGGCGAACCCGTGCATCGTGACCCACCGCGAGAGGCGCACGCCGATGGCGCCGATCTTCCCAATGTGTGCACCATACATGTTTCCGGCGCCGATCGCCTCGGCTTGGTCTTGGTCCCACCGCGCGGGGTCGTCGAGGTCGACCCACACGCCGACGAGCTTCGGATCGCCGGGGACGAGCCCCGCCGCGACGCCGTGGTCGTCGGCGAGTCGGATCATCACCTGCGCGAGGTCCCGGACGTAGCGACGCACGTCGCAGCGATCGGGGCGGAGATCGAAGATCGGGTACGCGACGAGCTGGCCGGGGCCGTGGAACGTGACGTCCCCTCCCCGGCCGGTCGCGTGGAGGTCCACCCCGAGCTTCTGCCGCTGCTCCTCGGTGAGGAGCACGTTGGCCGACTCGGCGCTCCGGCCGAGGGTGATGACCGGCGGGTGCTCGAGGAGGAGCAGCGTGTCGCCCACCGCTCCCGCGATGCGCGCGGCGACGAGCCGCTCCTGGAGGGCGTGCGCTTCGGCGTAGCGCACCCTCCCGAGCCAGCGAGCGTCGATCGCGCGGCGGGCCACGTCAGCTCCCCTGGCGGTAGTTCGGCGCCTCCTCGGTGATGATGACGTCGTGGACGTGGCTCTCGCGCAGGCCCTGCGACGTGATGCGGATGAACTTCGCGTTCTTGCGGAGATCCGCCACCTTCGCCGAGCCGGTGTAGCCCATCCCCGCGCGCAGGCCGCCGACGAGCTGGTGGACGATCGCGGCGAGCGAGCCGCGGTAGGGCACGCGGCCCTCGATGCCTTCGGGCACGAGCTTCTCGTCGGCGGTGCCACCTTGACCGTAGCGATCCTTGCTCCCCTGCCGCATCGCGCCCATGGAGCCCATGCCGCGATAGACCTTGTAGCTGCGGCCCTGGTAGAGCACGAGATCGCCGGGGGCCTCGTCGGTGCCGGCGAAGAGGGAGCCGATCATCACCGTGCTCGCGCCGGCGGCGATGGCCTTGGTGACGTCGCCGGAGTACTTCACCCCGCCGTCGGCGATGATCGGAACGCCGTTCTTCTCACCCACCGCGACGCAGTCGGCGACGGCGGTGACCTGCGGCACGCCGATGCCGGCCACGACGCGGGTGGTGCAGATGCTCCCGGGCCCGATGCCGACCTTCACCGCGTCGGCGCCGGCGTCGATGAGGGCCTGGGTGGCCTCCGCGGTGGCGACGTTGCCGGCGACGACGTCGACCTGCGGGTGGGCGAGCTTCACCGCGCGCACGGCGTCGATCACGCCCTTCGAGTGGCCGTGCGCGGTGTCGACCACGATCACGTCGACGCCCGCGGCCACGAGCGCCGCCGCGCGCTCGTCGCGGTCGGGGCCGGGGCCGATCGCGGCGCCGACGCGCAGGCGCCCGCGCTCGTCCTTCACCGCGAGCGGGTTTCGATCGGCCTGGAGGATGTCCTTGATGGTGATGAGCCCCTCGAGCCGGCCGCTCTCGTCGACGACGACGAGCTTCTCGATCCGGTGCATGTGCAGGAGCTCCTTCGCGCGATCGACCGTGACCCCCGGAGGCACGGTGACGAGCTCGCGCGTCATGAGCGCGCTCACCGGCTGATCGAGGTTCCGCTCGAAGCGGATGTCGCGCGCGGTGAGGATCCCCACCGGCTTGTCGCCCTCCACCACCGGCAGACCCGACACGTCGTGCTCGCGCATCGTCCCCAGCGCCTCGCGCAGGGACTGGGTCGGCCGGACCGTGATGGGAGAGACCACCATCCCGCTCTCGGCGCGCTTGACCTTCACGACCTCGCGCGCCTGGTCCGCGGGCGACAGGTTCTTGTGGAGGACGCCGAGGCCGCCGTGCCTCGCCATCGTGATCGCGGTGCGGCTCTCGGTGACCGAGTCCATCGCCGCGGACACGAGGGGGATGTTGAGCTCGATGCGCCGAGTGAGACGCGTCCGGGTGTCGACGTCGCGGGGCAGGACCTCGCTGTACGCGGGGACGAGGAGGACGTCGTCGAAGGTCAGGCAATCGCGGAGCTTGTCTTCCAGCATGGCGGGCGGAGCTTAGCACCGGGCGGTGGCTCCGTCGCCGGCCGAGAGGCCCCGACGCGGGTCAGTCCGGGACCTTGTTGCCGCGGCCGACCTGCTCCTCGCGGTAGTCGTCGAGGCCGCTCGTGAAGTTGTCGGAGACCTCGGGGTCGAACTGCGTGCCGGAGCATCGCTCGATCTCGGCCACCGCGACCTCGTGGGGCAGGGCCCGCCGGTACGCGCGGTCGCTCGTCATCGCGTCGTAGGTGTCGGCGACGGAGATGATGCGCGCGATGAGGGGGATGTCGTTGGCCTTGAGCCCGAGGGGGTAGCCGCGCCCGTCCCAGCGCTCGTGGTGGAGGTGCACCCCGGGGATGAGCGGGTGGAGGAATTTGATGGGATCGAGGATGTCGCGCCCGAACCCCGGGTGGCGCTTGAAGATCTCGTATTCGTCCTGGGTGAGCTTGCCGGGCTTGTTGAGGTTCAGCACGCACCCGATCTTGCCGATGTCGTGCATGAGCGCGCTCTGGCGGACGATCTCCACCATCTCCGGCGGAAGCCCGAGCCGGATCGCGAGGTACATCGCGTATTGGGCGACGCGGTCGGAGTGCCCGGCGGTGTATCGGTCCATCTTGTCGATGGCCTTGGCGAGCCCCTCGATCGTCTGCCGGAACGTGGCGCGCAGGTCCTCGTAGAGGCGGGCGTTCTCGATGGCGGCGGTGGCGCGCGAGGCGACGATGCTGAGGAGCTTGCGCTGCCCCTCGTCGAAGCGCTTGGTCTTGCTGAAGCTCGCGACCGAGATCCAGCCGATGAGCTTGCCCTTGATGCGCAGGGGCACGGCGAGGAGCGACTGCGCCGGGACGTCGGGCTCCTTCGCGAAGAACCGCATGATCTTCGCGCCGTGCTCGAGGAGCATCGTCTCCGACTTCCAGTGGTCGACGAACGCCTCGAGGGCGTAGGTGCCGAGCTCGGCGGCCTTCTTCGGATCGGGCGGGGGCTCGGTGCCCTTCGTGGCGCGGGCCTTGGGGGCGACGATGCGCTGGCGCTCGAAGTAGCTCCCCTCGCCGTCGTCGAGCCACGTCGACACGAGATCGCCCTGGATCTCGTGGATCGCCGCGTCCCCCACCGTCTCGAGGACCTCGTCGAGCGACAGGCTCGCCGCGATCGCCTCGCTCACTTTGTAGAGCGAGAGCGCCTCCTTGAGCCGGAGGTTCTCGGCCGAGAGGCGCTGCTTCTCGAGCCCGCGCTGGACGACGTGGATGACCTCCTCGACCTTGAACGGCTTGAGGATGTAGTCGTACGCGCCGCGCTTCATCGCGTCGATCGCGGTCTCGACGGTGCCGAAGCCCGTCATGATCACGGTGAGCGCGTTGGGCGCTGCTTGACCGATCGCCTCGAGGAGCTCGATCCCGCCCATCCGCGGCATCTTGAGATCGCTGATGATGAGATCGTAGTGGGAGTGGTTGAGCTCCTGCAGCGCCGACGCGCCGTCCTCGGCGGTGCGGACCGAGTACCCCTCCATCCCCAAGAAGTCGGCGAGGATGTCGCGGATGAACTTCTCGTCGTCGACGATGAGCACGCGGGGGCGCTCTTCGTGGGGCTGGCTCATGGCGGAGGCCGATACTTTACCATCGATCCAGCCGCGCCAAGGGCCGTTCGCGCGCCTCGGGGCTGATTTGCTTCGATTTTTCGCGGCCCGGCTCGCCTCGCCCCTTCCCGCGCCCATTCTCGTGCCCGCCGGCCCGGCCCCGGGATTCCCGTCGCGCCGAGGTGCTCCCCGAGCCTTGCGGCGCCGCGCGAAAGGTGGCTAGCGTAAAGCCGCGTGGGCGCGAAGGTGAGGAGCGATTTTGGCGCGATGCGCGCCTCCGCGGGGGCGGGCCCGTCCGCGCGGACCGGCGCGTGGCCGCTCGCGGTGCGCCTCGCGACCCACGCCGCCATCGGCGGCGGCTGCCTCGCGTACGCGATCGGCTTCGGGCGGCCGCTGTTCGTCTGCGAGCCTTGGCTCCCCCTCCCCTCCGCCGTCCTCGTCGCGGCGAGCGGCGCGCTCGGCGTCGCCGTCGCCGCGGCCAACGTCATGGCGACTCGACGCGCCGCCCGCGCCCGCTGGGGCGCCGCGCTCCTCGAGACGCTGAAGGCCCCCGTCGAGGGGGCCACCGACGCGACGCTCCTCCTCATGGCCCTCGCCGGCGGCGTCGCGGAGGAGCTCCTCTTCCGCGGCGTGCTCGGCCCCGCCCTCGGCGTCGTCCTCGCGAGCGCCCTCTTCGGCCTCGCCCACCAGGTGCGGGGGCCGGCGCGGTGGATCTGGGCGGGGTGGGCCTTCTTGCTCGGCCTCGCGCTCGCCCTCGTCTTCCGCGCCACGGGGAGCCTCCTCGGGCCCGTCGTCGCGCACGTCGCCATCAACTTCGCGAACCTCCGGTTCGTCCGCGACGCGCGGATCGACGCGCGCGGCGCCCACAAGCGCCTCGGCGGCTTGCTCGCGCCTCGACCGTAGCGCGCGTCAGCGCCGCGGGTCGGGCGAGACGGCGCGGATGCCGTCGTCGATCGTGCGCACGAGCTCGCTCTGGAGGTGGCGGAGCGCGGCGAGCGAGCCCTCGAGCGAGCCCGCGGCGGAGACCATCATGCGCTCGTGGGCCTCGTTCTGTTTGTCGAGCTGGGCCTGCAGCTCCGCGACCTGGAAGCCGAGGTCGTCGACCACGAGCCGGGTGCGCGCCTCCTCCTCGGCGAGCGCCGCGCGCTCCCACGTGCGCGCGTCGAGGTTGCCGTCGCTCGGCGGGCCCGACTGATCGATCGACGCGTGGCGGCCCATCATCGCCTCCAGGTGGGCGCGCTCGCGCGAGCGGTCGTGGACGAGGACGTCGATGGCGCGGCCGAGGTTCGCGCGGAACTCGCGCCCCTCGGCCTCGAGGCGATCGACCCGCGCCTGGGCCTCGGCGACGACGCGCGTGGCGCGCTCGATCCGCGGGATCATGTCGCGCGCCCCGGCGGCGATGGCGTCGGCCGCGCGCGCGGCCTCCGCGTGACGACCGCCGCGCCGGCGCGCTCGATCGATCACCGTCTCGAGCTCGGTGAGCGCGCCCGCCCACCGCGACGCGAGCTCGCTCGTCACGATCTTGCCGACGTTCGCCGTCTTGACCCCGGCCTGGATGACCCCGACGACGGTGACGTCGTCGACCATGGTGTCGAGCGACTCCCGTCCGTGCGGCGTCGTGTGCCGCGGCGTCGGCACGGCGTC
>JAEUKG010000946.1 GCA_016794325.1 Myxococcales bacterium
TGGACCCTGCCACCGCGAGCCACTGGAGATCGCTCCGGTTTTCGCGGGCGCACGTGGTGGCAGGTGGGTGGACTGACCACCCCACGGCGTGCCTCCCCGTCGGCGCGCACTCGCCGCGCGAGCGCCTCGAGGCGCGGGCGCGGGTGGGGCGACGATGCACCACCGCGCCGCGGCTCGGCGTCGCGATCCGCCGATCGACAAGCGCCTCGGGTGCCTTCAGACTGGTGGGGTGCGACGTGCACCGACCCTCGCTTGGGCGCTCGTGACCGCGGCTCTGTGCGCGACCCTCGTGCATTGCTCGGGCGGGCCCGCCGGCGGCGGGTCGTCGTCGGGCGCGTCGTCCGGCGGCGTGAGCTGCGACGAGCCCGGGAGCAACTGTGTCGGTCCGGATGGCGGCCGGATCGAGCCTTCGTACGCGCTGCCGGAGGGCAAGACGTATTCGACGCCCGACTACGCCGCGATGTGCGTCGAGCGCCTCGGTGAGATCCCGTTCTTCCCGAAGATCGCCGACGGCAGCTACGAGACCTTCGACTGCCGCGACTTCGTGAGCTCCAAGGGCCCCGTCGCCGGCGCCGAGGGCGCGCTCATCCCCGTCACCGTGAACGACGTCGCGACCACGAAGTGCGACGGCGGCGGGCTCGACAACGGCTACGACTGCGTCAGCAAGTGCGACCGCGCGATGTGGTTCACCGCCTCCGAGTTCATCGACGAGGGCCAGTCGGCGGCGTGCCAGCCCGGCCCCACGGTCACCCACGTGCGCAACGCCCAGGGCACCGACTGGGTGCTCCTCTGCCGCAGCGTCCAGGACCCGCAGGGCCTCGGCATGACCAAGACCAAGCGCTTCTCGGACATCGCGCTCATCGGCTACAACCCGAAGAGCGGCGCCACCTGCTTCTTCCAGAACAAGGGGCCCACCGGCCAGGACGGCGCCCGCGTGGCCCACCCCGGCGACCGCGCGAAGTCGAGCACGATCTGGCCCGACAAGCCCCTCGCCTATTGCACCGACGCGTGCCACACGACCAAGGCGTTCGTCCACTCGCCGTGGATCGATCAAGCCAAGCGCAAGGACGGAAAGTCGATCGTCCCCAAGGCGGGCGAGCAGCCCGACTATCCGCTCGGGACCAAGGGAGCGTTCCGCGTGCTCAACGCGGAGGCGCAGGGCTTCGAGCTCAAGCCCGAGCTCGTCGACGACAAGGTCGCCGCCTGCCGCACCTGCCACCGACTGGGCGGGAGCGGATACCGCGAGTTCTCGGACTGGTCCACCGGGACCGGGGCGGCGTACTACGACCGAATCACCAACAACTACAAGGCGTTCGCCAAGTCCCACACCATGCCCCCGTCCCTCGACGGCCTGACGGCCCAGAGCTTCGCGACGTCGCCCTACGGGATCGCGATGAAGCGCATCGACGAGTGCCTCACCCGCTCCCCCGCCGCCGACTGCAAGTTCGCGAGCACCCGGATGGGCGCCGCGCCCTGATCAGAACGTGCCCGCGCACGCCGCGCCCGCGACGCCGAGGCCGCACGCGAGATCGAGCTTCGCCGCCTTCTTGGGCGCCGTGAGGAGGAGCACCGCCCCGCCGCCGCCGAGCACGCCGGCCGAGACGAGCGCGACGATCGACACCGTGCGCCACGTGTCCCCGGAGGAGATCTTGTCCGCGCACTCGGGCGGCTGGGCCTTGCCGACCCCGGGGCACTGCGCGTTGTAGTCGGAGACGATCCCCTGACGCACGAGGAGGCCAGCGACGCCGAGGCCGAGCGACGCCGCGCCGAGGCCGAGGGCGCCGTAGCCCAACA
>JAEUKG010001282.1 GCA_016794325.1 Myxococcales bacterium
ATCGAGTCCTCGTCGCAGGAAATCTTGTACGGCGTCTCCCAGGCGTCGGTGATCTTCGACGTCGGGGAGATCTCCTTGTCGGTCTTGAGCCGCTCGGCGGTGGGGCACCCTTCGCTCGTGTGGTTCGCGCGCCAGAGCTCCGCGGCGCGGTGGATCTCGATCGCGTTCGTCTTGGTCGAGTCGACGCGCGCCTTCTCGAACTTCGGCACGGCGACGATGGCGACGCCGCCCGCGATGAGGCCGATGATGGCGAGCACGATGAGGATCTCGATGAGCGTGACGCCGCGCCGGGCTCGGGCGCGGAGGGCGGCGAGGCGCCTCGCGATGGGGGCTCTCTGGGACATGGTCTTCGGTTCCGTTTTCATGGGCTTTCCGTCTCTGTTCTCTCGCTTCGTCTCGGTTCGCTACGTCCTACTCGCGGCCGCGCTCACTCCACCCGGTCGAGGCCTCCGTAGACGCCGTCGGGCCCGTCGCTCCACACGTCGAACCCCCGAGCGTCCCGGCGACCCGGGCACACGAGGTGGAGAGGCCGACCCCAGGCGTCGACGGGCGCCTCCCGCAGGTACCCTTGGCTCGCGAGCTCCGAGAGCTCGCGCGGGCACGCGCCCTGGTGGTCGGCGCGGTAGGCGAAGAGGGCCCGGGTCGCGGTCGTGATGGAGGCGCGGGTCGCGCGCACGCCGGCGGCGCGCTCCTCGCGGCGGAAGACGAGGACGGCGAGGGTGAGGACGACGACGCCGACCGCCACTTGCCGGGTGCGCGCGCGCGAGGCGCGGAAGAGGCCTCGCCTCTTCTCCCACCCGAAAAATACGCCGCGGTCGCCGGATCGAGCCATCGTCTGTTCGCCTATTGCACGAAGTCGTTCATCTGGATGAGGGGCATGAGGATGGCGAAGGCGATGAAGCCGACGCCGCCGCCCATGACGACGATGATGAGCGGCTCGAGCACGCTCGTCATCGCCTGCACGCGCGTCTCGACCTGGGAGTCGTACGCCTTGGCGACGTTCTCGAGCATCGTCTCGAGCTGGCCGCTCTTCTCGCCGACCGCGATCATGTGGGTGACGATGGGCGGGAACTCGCCGCTGCGCTTGAGCGGGACCGCGATGGACTCGCCCTCGCGGATCGCCCCCGCCGCGTCCTCGACGACCTTCGAGAGCCGGTGGTTGCCGAGCACGTGCCGGACGATCTCGAGGGCCTTGAGGAGGGGCACGCCCGCCTTGAGGAGCGTGCTCAGCGTGCGCGAGAAGCGCGACACGGCGAGCATCCGGAAGATCGGCCCGAACAGGGGGGTCTTGAGCTTCTTGGTGTCGCTCCAGAGCATCCCCGCGGGGGTGGAGAGGAACGCGAGGAACCGGGCGAGCCCGAGCCCGAGGAGGAAGCCGACCCCGACGCCGATGAAATAGGACCCCATCGACTCGACGAGGAACGCGCAGCCGACGAGGAGCGAGAGCCCCGCGGCCGACAGCACCTTCCACACGACGTGTTTGCCCTTGGCGAGCGCCTGCCGCGCGAACGCCATCGTGAGGACGGTGAGGAACGCCCCCAGGGTGTAGTTCGACGACAGGGCGTCGGAGACCAGGATGAGCAGCGACGTGTACCAGGGCAGCTCCTTGCCCAAGGTCGCGAAGATGCCGGTCACCCGCGGGACGACCGCGACCATCATGAGCGTCATGAGGCCGGAGCCGATGAAGATCATCAGGATCGGGTAGGCGAGCGCGGCGACCACCTTGCCCTGCAAGCGCGCCTGGTTCTCCATGAAGTCGGCGAGGCGCTCGAGGACCGTCTCGAGCGTGCCCGACGCCTCGCCCGCCGCGACCATGTTGCAGTAGAGCGGCGGGAACATCTTGGGGTGCGCCTCGAGCGCCTTGGCGAGGCTCGAGCCCTCGTTCAGGCGGTCGCGCACGTTGGAGAGAGCGCGCTTGAGCGGCTCCTTGTCGACCTGCTCGATGAGGGCGCTCACCGCCTCGACGAGGGGGATTCCGGCCGCGACGAGGGTCGCGAGCTGGCGCGTCATCATCCCGATGTCGCCCGAGCCGACGCGCTGGAAGAACGCCTTGAAGTCGATGCGACCGCGCGCCCGCGCCTTCGCGCTCTTCTCCTCCGCGGCGTCGGTGAGGAGGATCCCCTCGCGCTTGAGCTGCGCCCGGAGCGTCTTCGCGTTGTCCGAGTCGCGGACGCCCTTGACCGGCTTGCCGGAGGCGACGAGCAGGCCCGTGTACTCGAAGACCGCCATCTCAGACCCTCACGTTCCTCACGCTGGGGCGCTCGGGCTCGGTCTCCATCTCCTCCTGGGTCGCGACGAGGACCTCCTCCATCGACGTCAGGCCCGAGATGACCTTCCGCGCGCCGTCGTCGCGGAGGCTGTCCATCCCCTGCTCCATCGCCGCGCGCTTGATCGTCTGGGCGTCGGCGCGCTTGAGGACGAGGGGCGCGATGGCGTCGTCCATCATCATGAGCTCGTAGATGCCGCGCCGGCCCGAGTAGCCCGTCTGCGCGCACTTGTCGCAGCCCCGCGGACGGTAGAGCGTCACCTCGCCCCGCTCGAGGGTGTCGGTGAAGTCGTCGAGGACGTCGACGCCCTGGACGTGTCGGGGGAAATACGCGGACCCGGGCCGGGTCGCCCGCTTCATGCGGTTGACGAGGCGATCGGTCGTCAGGCCGAGCTCCTCGAGGTCGCGCGTCATGACCCGCACCGGCTCCCGACACGTGCACAATACACGCACGAGGCGCTGCGCGAGCACGCCGATGACGCTGGACCGGAGGAGGAACGGCTCGACCCCCATGTCCATCATGCGGGTGAAGGCGCCGGCGGCGTCGTTGGTGTGGATGGTGGAGAGCACGAGGTGACCGGTCTGCGACGCGTTGACCGCGATCTCGGCCGTCTCGAGGTCGCGGATCTCGCCGACCATGACGACGTCGGGATCCTGCCGGAGGAAGGCGCGGAGCGCGCTCGCGAAGGTGAGCCCGATCTTCGGGTTGACGTGCACCTGGTGGATGCCCGCGAGCTCGTACTCGACCGGATCCTCGGCGGTGAGGATGTTGACGTTGGGCTGGTTGATCCGGTTCA
Organism: Myxococcales bacterium; assembly: GCA_016794325.1. Classification (GTDB taxonomy): domain Bacteria; phylum Myxococcota_A; class Polyangia; order Polyangiales; family Polyangiaceae; genus SXNL01. The sequence goes on from JAEUKG010001282.1 coordinate 3,064, forward strand.
TGCACGCGTAGAGCGTGGTCGTCTTGCCGGAGCCGGTGGGGCCGGTGACGAGGATGATCCCGTGGGGGCGCCGGATGAGCCCGTCCATCAGCGCGTAGTCGCGCGGCGAGAAGCCGAGGTCGGGCAGATCGAGGAGCGCGCTCGACTTGTTGAGGAGGCGCATGACGATGCGCTCGTAGCCGCGGCTCGTCGGGATGGTGCTGACGCGGATGTCGAAGCTCTTGCCCGCGACCTTCTTCGTGATGCGGCCGTCTTGGGGGAGGCGCTTCTCGGCGATGTTCAGCGCGCTCTCGATCTTGATGCGGCTGATGATGCTGTTCATGAACGGCCGCGGCGCGCGGCGGGCGATGTACAGCTCGCCGTCGATGCGATAGCGGACGATGATCTCCTTCTCTTCCGGCTCGATGTGGATGTCGCTCGCGCGCTCCTTCATCGCGCTCAAGAACAGCGAGTTCACCCAGCGGATCACCGGGGCCTCGTCGTCGGAGTCGAGGATGTCGCCGCCGGCGGACTCGTCGACGACCTCGGAGCCCTCCTCGCCCTCGAGCTCGGCGCCGCCGGCTTGCCGCTCGTAGACGCGGTTGATCGCGTTCTCGATGGGCCCCGACGGGGCCACCGTGACCTCGACCGGCTTCGCGAAGAGCACGCGCACGTCGTCGCTCGCGGCGGTGTCGAACGGGTCGGCGACGACGGCGTACACGCGCTGATCGTCCTCCGCGGTCACGATCATGCGGTGCTGACGGGCGAAGCCGATGGGCACCCGGGCGGCGAGGGCCGTGGGGATCTTCTCGGGATCGAGGTCCTTGGTGAACGGGAGCTCGGCCTCGGCGGCGAGGGCCTGGGCCACCGTCGCCTCGTCGGCGAGGTTCGCGTTGACGACGAGGTCGACGAGGTGGGTGCCCTTCTCGCGCTGGACCGCGAAGAGCGCCTCGAGCTTGTCGGCCGGGATCTGGACGCGCCGGGCGAGGATTTCTCCGAGGAAGCGCTGCTCGACCATGGGCCTACTTCTCGATCCGCTCGAGGTTCCGCGTCTGCGGCGTGACGTTGAGGTGGGGCTGGGGCGTGGTGGGGTTCGCCCCGGGGGTGGGCGCGGCGCCGGCGGGCGAGCCGCTCGCCCCGCGCGGGACCATCTCGAGCGGCTTCTGCGGCTCGTGGCCCTTGAGCTCGCGCGGGCGCGTGAGCTCGTCGAGGCGCTTCTTCTCCTCGACCTGGAAGAACGCCTGGCGCGTCTCCTCGACGAGGCCGTTCGTGCGCTGGTAGTCGCGCGGCGGCTGGTAGTCGGAGTTGTCGCTGAAGACGAAGTACCGATCGAGGTACTCCTGCCGCTCCTGCATCTTGCGCTCGAAGACGTTCCGGAGGTCGTCCTGGTCGCGGATGATGTACGGCGTGAGGATCAGGACGAGGTTGCGCTTCTCGTTCGTGTTCGTGCGCTTGCGGAAGAGCGCCCCCAGGACCGGGATGTCGCCGAGGATCGGGATCTTCTCCTCCGAGCGCGAGACGACGTTGCGGATGAGGCCGCCGATCACGACCGTCTGCTGATCCTGCACCACCAGCTTGGTGGTCGCGGTGCGCTTCGAGATCGGGATCGCGCCCAGCGTTCCGCCGAGCGGAGCGCCCTGCTCGCTGATCTCCTCGGCGACGTCGAGGCGGACCTCGTTCGAGTCGTTCAGGTGCGGCTTGATCTTGATCTGGGGGCCGCCGTCCGGGGGGGGCGCGCCGACGGAGCCGAGCCCGCGGCGGCCGGCGCGGCGGGCGAGGCCCGCCGCGCCCGCGGCGCCGGACGCCCCCGCGCCCAGCGACGGGAACGCGGAGACGGCGTTGGTCTGGAGGGGGATGTTGTCGCCGACGCTGATCTCGGCGTCCTCGTTGTCGAGCGCGAGCACGTGCGGGGTCGACAGGAGGTCCGAGTCGCCGTTGCGGGCGAGGGCCTGGAGGAAGGTGCCGAAGGCGGGGATGCTGATGCCCGTGCCGAGGAAGCTCGAGGTGCCGCTGATGCCGGGGCCGCGCACGCCGAGGGCGAAGCCCTGCAGCGCGTCGGGATCGGTGGGGAGCGGCGCGATGGTGTTCAGCACCTTGTTGCCGCCGTAGAGGAGGCCGTCGCCGGCGGCCTTGTCGCCGACGCTCCCGTCGAACGGGTAGCCGCCGTGGAAGCTCACCCCGAGGACGTCCGAGCGCTTGAGCTGGAGGTCCATGATCACCGCCTCGATGAAGACCTGGCGGCGCGGCTTGTCGAGGCGATCGATGACCGCGCGCAGCGACGCGTAGTCGCGGAGGGACGAGGTGATGACGATCGAGTTCGTGGCCTTGTCGGCGCTGACCTTGACGCCGCCCTCGAAGACGCCGGACGGCGGGGAGCCGCCGCCGCCGCCGCCGGTCGGGGGCTGCCCCGGCCGGCCGGGCGTCCCCGCCTGGGTGGAGCCGCTGATGATCTCGTTCAGCGTCTTCGTGAGATCGGTCGCGTCCGCGTGCTGGAGCGGCAGGACGTGGATCTCGCCCTCGCCCGTCTGCGGGACGTCGAGCTTCTTCACGAGCTCGAGGATGCGGAGGTACGCGCGCTCGGTCGCGACGATGACGATGGAGTTCGAGCGCTCGTCGGCGACGACCTTGGCGACGTGGAGCTCGCCGCCCGAGGGCGACGCCGCGGGCGTCGGCGCGCCGCCCTTGCCGCCCGAGGACGCGCCCGACTGGCTCTTGATGTCGAAGAGCTCGTTGACGCGGTTCGCGATTTCGCTCGCGCCGGCGTAGTGGATGGGCTCGATGAAGATCTGGTCGCCCGAGCTGCCGACGTCGATCTCCTCGAGGAGGGTGAGCATGCGCCGGATGTTCGTGCCGGTGTCGGTGATGATGATCAGGTTGCCCGGCGCGTAGGCCTGGATGTCGGCCTCCTTGGACTTGAACTTCGACAGCACGTTGAGCGCGTCGTCGGCGCCCATGTGGCGCAGCCGGTGCAAGCGCGTGACGTAGCGGTCCTCCGCCGGCGCGCCCTGCGTCGACGTGTACATCGGCGTCGTCTGGGTCGCGATCTGGTTGGTCTCGACGATCTTGAGGAAGCGGCCGTGGGGCACCACGGTGAGCCCGTTCGTCTCGAGGATCGAAAGGAAGGCCGCGTACGCCTCGGCGACGGTGACCTTCTGCGGGGAGTA
>JAEUKG010000972.1 GCA_016794325.1 Myxococcales bacterium
CACGACCGGCGCCTCGCGCACGTGCTCACCGCGCAGGGCGAGGCGCTCTTCTTCGCCGCCGAAGCCCGCCGCGTCGCCGAGGTCGCGCCGCTGTCGCCTCCGGTGGCGAGGGCCGGGCTCGACGCCGCCGCGCTCTCCGCGTGGGCCGCGAAGGAGCTCCGCCCCTGGATGATCAAGCGGCAGCGGGCGATCGAGCTCGTCGAGCAGGACTTCGTGAAGATCCTGGACATCCAGCCCGTCCCGCCGCCGAGGTGGGTGGTCGCGGCGGCGGCGGTGGTGGGCGCGATGTGGGGCGATCTCGCCGACGATCTCCGCAAGAAGGCGCTCGTCGGGGCGCTCCCCAGAGACCCGGCGCTCCGGCGGGAGTACGAGTCGACCGTCCAGTCCGCGGCGGACCCGATCGTCCGCCAGCGGGCGCTGCCGGCGATGAAGAAGTGCGTCGATCTCGCCGCGAAGCTCATGATCGTCGACGAGCGCGTGAAGACCTGCGAGGCCTGGCTCGTCGAGAACGACGAGGCGCACTTCCGCCGCGGGGGCGAGATCGCGCCGCGCCTCCGCGCCGGAGCCCGCCCCGAGCAGGGTGCGCCGCTCGTGCCCTGACCGCGACGGACGCGCGCGCGGGCGTGGGAGCGATCGCCTCAGGGGCTCCAGGGGTTCCAGGGCTCGCCGACGCAGCTGCAGTCGGGGAGCTGGTGCTGGCCCATCTCGCAGCCGGTGAAGCACATCGGCGGCTGGTGCGGGACGCAGCGGCAGTCGTCGGTGATGGTGCCGAAGCACGCCATCGCCGGGCACTGATGCGGCGCGGGGTTGCACTGGAAGCCGACGCACGGAGGCGGCAAGGTCGGCGTCCGGCACTCGGGGTCGATCCACGGGTTGCAGTCCGGGTTCTCGACGAACGCCGAGGTCGACGCCGTCGCCGCCGGCTCCTCCTCCGGGCCCGCCGCGCAGCCCACCAGACCGAAGATCGAAGCCCCGAACACCACCGCCATCACGACTCCTCGCTTCACGTTCGTCACCTCCGCTCGGGAGTCGTTGCACTCGCCGCGCCAACGGCTCCCCTGCGCGGCGCGCGCGGGAACAGCCTGATTTTCACGGGGACGGCCCCTCCAGCGCCTCCGCGCCGAGACGCCCTCGACGGCGGCCCGTCCCCGCGCGGAGACGATCGGCGAGCGCGCCGTCGCGACGAGCCGTTGGCGCGCCGTCCGGACGCCGATACGCTGCGGCCCGATGGCAGGCAAGAAGAAGAACCCGTACGCCGTGAGCCTCGCGCGCGTCGCCAAGGAGCTCGCGAAGGCCTCCCCCAAGAAGATCCACCGCGTCCTCTTCGACGCCTTCGAGATCGTCGCCGCGACCGGGGACGTCGCGCGCGCGAAGACGCTGATCGACTGGATGTACGGCCGAGCGCCGGCCCCGGTCGAGGTCGCGTCGGCGCTCTCGACGCAAGCCATCGACGGGTTCACGGCGGCCGCGAAGCTCGGCGACCGCACCCGCGGCCTCCCCCGCCACCCGCCCTCCGCCGAAGCGCCCGGCGCCCTCGCCGATCGGGTGAAGGCCGCGGAGGCCATGGCGCGCGACCGCTTGCTCATGAACGCGTACGCGGGCGACCTGCCCCGTGACGACGGTTGGCAGAAGAAGAAGCCGTCCGACCCGTTCCGCGCGATCGATCGCTGGCGGCGCATCCAGGCCCTCTGCCTCGCGGGCAAGGAGGCGGACGCGCTCGCGCGCCTCGATGCGCTCCTCGCCGACTGGGCCCCCGACGAGCGCGGCGTCGCCTACGGCAGCGAGCTCGTGCTCGCGCTCGACCTCGCGCTCCGCCACGGGAAGAAGTCCGAGATCCCGGCGTGGTTGGCGCGCCACGGCGCGCGCTTCGCGGAGGAGTCGTTCTTGCTCCAGACGGCGCTGTGCCTGCCCGCGGTCGCCGCGTTCGTCGCCGGCGGCGGCCTGCGCGACGTGATCGGGCTCTCGGACTCCGACCTCGAGCAAGCGATGAAGGCGCTCGACGCCGCGTTCCCCGCGGCCGCGCCCGCGAAGGCTGCCGCCAAGGCGCCGCCGAAGGTCCAGAAGCGGCGCGTAGGTGCAGAATACAGCCAAATTCACCTCGGGCCGGAGGCGCCGTCCGACGCCGAGAAGAAGCAGGTCCACTTCCAGAAGAAGGCCGACACCGGGCGGGGGATGTCGCTCTTCCCGACGATGGTGGGCATCGGCACCCCGAGCGACACCGACTACGTCGACGTCGAGGTCTCCCTCGCCAGCGACGCGGCGATCGACCTCGCGAACGTGGTCCAGGCCGTCGCCTTCCCGCTCGAGGTCCGCGGTCCGTTGCTCCTGTCGAGCGGGAGCGGCGACGAGGCCGAGCCCGTCACCGTCCCCGCCGG
>JAEUKG010000974.1 GCA_016794325.1 Myxococcales bacterium
TCCCTCGTCGCCCTCGAGCGCGCGCTCGAGGAGTGCCAGGAGAAGCTCCGCGCGGCGCGCGCGCGTGAGTCTATGCTCGCGCGCGATGCAAAAGACGACCTCGACCCAAACGACGCCCCTCGCGACGACGACCCACCTCGATGACGCCCCCGAGCGAGGGCAGAGCGAGCTCGTCACCAACCTCGAGTCGGCGCTCCTGCCCGGCTTCCTCCTCGGCGCGCTGCTCTACGCGTTCGTCCGCCTCGTGTGGCGCGGCTTCTACACCGTCGATCAGAACGAGCGCGCGGTGAAGACCGTCTTCGGGCGCGCGGTGCGCGTCCGCGCCGACGCGACGACCCTCGAGCTGCCGATCGCGCAGGGGCTCCGCCCCGACGAGCGCGATCGCTACAACTACCCCCAGGTCGCCGTGATCCAGCCCGGCGGTCCGTACTTCAAGTGGCCGTGGGAGCGGATCCACAAGGTCAGCATCGCGACCGGGACGACGAGCCTCGCCTTCGATCCCGACTCGCCGGAGGCGAACGAGGGCGGGCGTCGCCTCGACGCGGTCACGAAGGATCACCTCGACACCAAGATCAGCGGCCAGATCCGCTTCCGCGTCTCGGAGCAGAACCTGTACGCGTTCCTGTTCGGAGTGAAGAACCCGATCTCGCACGTGCTCGGGTATTTCATCTCCGTCCTCCGCCAGCGGATCGCGAGCTTCGAGGCGCCGGCGCGACCCGGCGATCCGGCGCTCGTCCCGGGGCGTGACGCGTCCGGCGCGCAGGGGATCTCGATCAACGATCTCCGCAAGAACCTGCGCGATCTGAACGACCGGATGGAGGCCGACTGCGCCACCTCCGCCGCGCGCTACGGGATCGCGCTCGACGCCTGCCTCATCACCGGCATCGATCCGCCGGACGAGGTCGAGTCGGCGCTCGCCGCGATCAACACCGCCTACAACCACGTCTCGTCGGAGATCAGCCTCGCGCAGGCGTCCGCCGACCAGCGGATCGTGCAGTCCAAGCGGGCGGTCGAGATCGAGACCCTCCGCGTGCAAGCCGAGGTCGAGCCGCTCAGCGCCCTCTCGCGCGAGCTCGCCCTGCTCGACGGCGCCGCGCCGGGGACGCTCGACGCCTACGTCCGGAACCTCCGCCTCGCGCTCCTCGGCCGCGCCAAGCGCGCCTTCGTCACGATGCAGAGCTCGGAGGTGAACCCGATCGGGCTCGCGACGGGGGGCCCGCCGCTCCCCGAGGGTCCGCGCACCGAGCGCCTGGGCGCGGCGGGAGGTGCGCGATGACGACGATCCTCGTCATGGCGATCACCTTCGCGCTCTTCGCGGTGGGGGTGCCGGTCTTCTTCTTCCTCGTCCGCCTGACCGGCTTCTACGACGTCGTCGAGGAGCGGCGCTGCCACGTCTACATGCTCTTCGGGCAGGTCGTGGGGACGATCTCGGAGCCGGGGCTGCACCTCCTGTGGGGCAAGCTCGGGCTGCGCGCGATGATCGTGCGCACCCTCGGGCAGCGGCGCGTCCTCGACATGCGCACCGATCAGGAATACCTGCGCAGCCAGCCGGTGAACTCGGAGGAGGGCGCGCCGATGGGGATCGGGATGTGGTACGAGATGTACGTCAGCGATCCGGTCGCGTACCTGTTCCGGAACACCGATCCCCGCGGCTCGCTCCGCGCCAACGTCGGCTCGACGACGATCCGAGCGCTCTCGAACATGCGCCTGATCGACATGCTCGAGACGCGCCACGCGATGTCGAACCTCGTGCGCAACGAGGTGTCGCCGAAGGCGCACGAGTGGGGCTACAAGCTCGGGAGCGTCTACATCCGCAAGGTGCACTTCCGCGACGGGCAGATGGTCCGCCAGATCGAGGAGAAGGTCGTCAACCGCCTGCGCCAGGTGACGAGCGCGATCCGCCAGGACGGCGTCAACCAGGTGAGCCTCATCCGCGGGACGGCGGAGAAGGAGGCGGCGGTCGAGTTCGCGAAGGCGGCCGCGCTCCGCCCCGCGATCCTCGGCGCCGCCCTCGCCGAGATGCTCGCGCGCCCGAGCGTCGCGCGCGCGACCTTCGACGTCCTCGAGACCCAGCAGCTCCTGCAGGGGCAGCCGGAGGTCACGCTCCTGCCGCCCGGCAACGCCGCCCTCGGCGCGCTGCTCGCGGCCGATCGGGGGTGACCTCGTCCGCTCCCGCTGGCGCTCGAGGTCGGGGCGCGATCGGCGCGGGTCGGCGGCCTACCTCTGCACCCGCGCGGTCGGGATCTGCCGAACGAGCTCGGCCTCGAAGGCCGCGCGGCCCGCGCCGTCTAGGCACCGGCTCCGGGCGCCGGCCTTGGCCGGGGCGGTCGCTTCGTCCGCGCACGCGGCGTCGACGCGCATCGCGCCGTGGGCCTCGCCAGTGCGTGCATTGTACATGTACACGCCCGCGCCGAACGAGCGCGCGTCGCCCGCCTCGCGCGCCGCGTCGGGCCGCACCACGAACACCCAGCGCACGGCGGCGAGGTCGTCGAAGTGCACCTCGACGCCCTTGGCGCTCAGGGTGACGGGCGCCTCACGGTACGCCGCCGGGCCCTTCGCCGGGTCGGCCTCCTCGCGGACGACGACGCCGCGCTCGAGGATCTGGGCCGGCTCCGCCACCGCGGCGTCGTGCCCGAAGGCGACGTGCTCGCGCCCGGGGTTCTTCGTGTGCTCGCGGAACTTGGCGGGCTCAGCCAACGTCTCGGCGTAGACGACGATCGCGTTGCAGTCGCGGACGAGCGCGCCGCCGCGCATCGAGCACACCACCACCGGCGCCGACGGGGCGCGGAGGGCGCCGCCGGGGCGCGCCGCCGGCGCGGCGTTCGCGTCGGCGCCGATCTTGGCGAGCATCGCGAGCTCGCGGCTCACCTCGCTGCGCCGAGCCTCGACCACGTCGTCGGGCGAGCTGCATCCGACGGCGAGGGTGGCGGCGGCGAGGGCGATCGCGGTGGCGGCGAGGCGCAGCATGAGCCTCGTTCTACGCGCGTCGGTGCCGGATCTTCCCCGGGCTTCGATGAGCAAAATCCATCGTTCTTTCATGGCACTGGCTCGGGTCGGGGGGCGGGGCGAGGCGCCACGGGCGCGCGACGAGATCTCGGACGAGTCGGCGCGGTGTCAGCTGCAAGACCCGCCGACGTCGCAGACGCGCGGGCAACGATCGACGCGCGCGGTCCGCCCGGCCGCGCAGAGCAGCCGCTTGCGAACGTCGAGCTCTCGCTCGGAGAGGTCCCCGGCGCAGGCCGCGCCGTCGGGGCGGCCGGCGCACGGGTCGCCGGTGAGCTGCACCTCGGCGCTCGACGCGCCGGCGGGCACGAGCACCACCCCGCGCTCGAACGGTTGTTGCCACACCGGCTCGGCGCCGGCCCGGTCGACGACGGCGAGGTGAGCCTCGCCGAGCGGCGTGCCGAGCGCGGCCTCGTTCGCCCTCCACGCGCGCGCGATCACCCCGCACACGCGCTTGTCGCTCTCCGCCACGTCGACCAACGTGGTGCACTCCGTGTGGCGCTCCGGGTGCACGCTCCCGACCACGTGCGCGCCGAGCGACGCGAGGTAGCTCGCGACGTCGTCCTTGGAGCTCGCGTCCACGCGCGTCGCGGCCTGCACCACCTCCGGCAAGAGCGCCTCCGCGCGCGAGTGGACGCCGACGACGAGCCACTGCTTGCCGACCTTGCGCACGAGCGGCGCCCCCGAGTCGCCCTTGCAAGCGTCGCCCGTCGCGAACCCGTACGACCCCGCGTGCCTCGCGGCCGAGTCTGCAGAGACGAGCCCGCGCTCGGCGAGCGCCGACGCCCGCGCGTGGCGCCGCGGCCGCACCCCGAGGACGCGCGCGTCGACCGCGGAGTCGCAGCCGTAGCCGACCAAGAACGAGCTCCCGCCCTCGACGGGGGCCGCGGAGACGGGGACGATCGCGTACCCCTCGAGCTTCGCCGCCGACTCCTCGGTGAGCACGACGAGCGCGAAGTCGGGTGGGCTCTCGGGCCCCGGGTTGTCGTGCGCGACCCGCGCGCGCGCGATCTCCTCGAGCCACCGAGGCGCGACGTGCGTGCGCTCGACGGTCACGAGCCGGTGGGTCTCGGTCCCCGGGCCGACCGGCGACTCGACGACGCGCGCTCCGCGTCCGACGAGCAAGAGCCCACCCGGTCGGTATTCGGGCTTCAGATCCGCCGCCGTCGGCCGGGACGCGACGCAGTGGGCGGCGGTGAGGAGGTGCCGCGGCCCCACCCGCGTCGCGGTGCACCCCTGCATCACGAGCGAGACGACGCCGCTCATGGAGCCCGTGCTCGGCGCGCGCAGCTCGCTCTCGTCGCCCTCGACGGAGTCCTCCGCGCTCGATGCGATGCACCCGGCCACGAGGGCCGCGGCGACCAAGGCTACATCGCGGTTCATGTCGGAGAAAGGAGCACACATCGTGCCACCCCGAGGCCCCGGCCACTCGGCATCAAACCGCGGATATCCATCACGATTCCGCGATGGTCGCCGCTGCGGCCGGCGGCGCGCGCGGGGGGTGGCGCGCGTGGAGGTGAGGCTCGGCTCACACCCACGGGCGCGCCACGGCTCTTCGTGTCCGGCCCCCCGCCGACAGCGGCGTCGCCGTCGCTTCCGTATTAGGCTCCGCCGCGATGAACGCCCTCCGAACCGCCTACCTCGTCGACGCCGTCCGCACCCCCATCGGCAAGCACCGCGGCGCGCTGTCCGCGGTCCGCTCCGACGATCTCGCCGCTCACGTCGTGACCCAGCTGCTCGCGCGCAAGCCCGGGCTCTCCGGTCGCGTCGACCACGTCGTGTTCGGCGCGACCAACCAGGCCGGCGAGGACAACCGCAACGTGGCCCGCATGGCGGCGCTCCTCGCGGGGTTGCCCTACGAGGTGCCGGCGATGACCGTGAACCGCCTCTGCGGCTCGGGCCTCGAGGCGGTGTGCGACGCCGTGCGCCGCGTGTGGACGGGCGACGCCGACTGCGTGATCGCCGGCGGCGTCGAGAGCATGACGCGCGCTCCGTACGTCATGGGCAAGAGCGACGAGGCCTTCGCGCGGAGCGTGCCGAAGATGTACGACACGAGCCTCGGCTGGCGCTTCGAGAACCCGAAGCTCGCCGCGCGCTTCCCGCTGATCTCGATGGGAGAGACCGCCGAGAACGTCGCCGAGAAGTGGAAGATCACGCGCGAGGAGCAGGACGCCTTCGCCCTCGCGTCGCACCAGAAGGCGGCGGCGGCCGCGGCGTCCGGCGCCTTCGACGCCGAGATCGCCCCCGTGTCGATCCCGCAGAAAAAGGGCGATCCGCAGGTGGTGAAGGCCGACGAGTCGGTGCGCGGCGACACCACGCTCGAGGCGCTCGCCAAGCTCCAGCCGGTGTTCAAGAAGGGCGGCTCGGTCACCGCGGGCAACAGCTCGCCGCTCAACGACGGCGCGAGCGGCGTGCTCGTGGTGAGCGAGGAGCTCCTGCGGGCCGAGAAGCTCGAGCCGCTCGCGCGGGTGGTCGCGTTCGCGACGGCGGGCGTGGATCCGGGCTTCATGGGCGAGGGGCCCATCCCCGCCAGCAAGCGCGCCCTCGAGCGCGCGGGCTGGAGCGTCGGCCAGCTCGATCGCGTCGAGCTCAACGAGGCCTTCGCGGCCCAGTCGATCGCGTGCGTCCGCGGGCTCGAGCTCGATCCGGCGAAGGTGAACCCCACCGGCGGCGGGATCGCCCTCGGGCACCCCATCGGCTCGAGCGGCTGCCGCGTCCTCGGCACGCTCGCGTGGGGCCTCGCCCGGAGCGGGCAGAAGCGCGGCCTCGCGGCGCTCTGCATCGGCGTCGGCCAGGGCATCGCGATGCTCGTCGAGCGCTGAGCCGATGGCCGGCTCTCCGCCGCCCGGCCCGCCGTGGGACCTGCCGGTCGCCGAGGCGCCGCTCGCGTTCGTCGACCTCGAGATGACGGGCCTCGACCCCGAGGTCGATCGCGTGGTCGAGGTCTGCATCGAGCGCGTCGTCGGCGGGGTCGTCGTCGATCGCCTCGACTCGCTGGTGCGCCCGCCGTCGGCCACCGGCGAGGGCATGAAGATCCACGGCATCGACCCGGCCGCGATCGCCGCCGCGCCGCCGTTCGAGGAGCTCGCCGATCGCGTCGCGTCGCTCCTCGACGGCGCGGCGCTCGTCGCCCACGCCGCCGAGTGGGACGCGGCGTTCCTCCGCCGCGAGCTCGGGAGGTGCGGGCGCGACGTCCCCCTCGAGCACTTCATCGACACCCTCCAGCTCGCGCGCCGCTGCTTCGGCCTCCCGAGCAGCTCGATGGATGCATTGTGCAAACATTTTGGCATCCCCCGCGGCCGAGCTCACCGCGCCGCCGACGACGTCGTGGCCCTGCGCGCGCTCTTCGACCGATGCGTCGCCCTCCTCGCGCCCGAGAGCGCGCGCGATCTGGGCGAGGTCCGGGTCGCGGAGCGCAAAGCGCGCGCAGCGGTACTGGCCGCATGCGCAGAGGCGTGCGCCCGCAAGATCCCGGTCGATTTGACGTACCGGGCCAGCAAGCGAGGCCCGGCCGTGCTGCGGATGGTCATCACCGAGGTGCGTTCGGATCTCGACCCCCCCCGCGTGTTGGGCTATCTGCTCCCGGGACGTGGCCGTCGCGAGCTCCGCGCCGACCGCGTCCTCCGGTGCGAGCCCGCGCCCCCCTGAGACGACCCCGATGACTTCTCTTCGCCCCCGCGTCCTCTCTGCTGGCCTCCTCCTCCTGGCGTTGTCGTCGCTCGGGGCCGCGTGCGGTGGGCCCGCCGAGCCCGTGACGCCGGCTCGCCCGAAGGTCGCCGACGAGTGGCTCGTCCGCGCGCGCCAGAGCTACCGCGCCGGCGACATCGACGACGCCAAGGTCGCCGCCGACTCGGCGCTCCAGGTCGCGCCCCGCGACCCCGAGATCCGCCTCATCAAGGCGCGCGTCGCGCTCGCGCGCCTCGACTACGCCGAGGCGCTCAAGTTCACCGAGGGCATGAAGTCGAGCGACGCGCGCCAGATCCGGGGCCGCGCGTTCTGGTACCAGGGCGACCTCGAGCAGGCCGCCGACGAGCTCGAGCTCCTCCTTCGCGATCCGCAGATCAAGGACCCGTGGGCCCGCGAGGTCGCCAAGCTCGCGCGCCAGAGCCAGGGTCGCCACCCCTTCGCCATCGAGGGCGGCGTGGTCGCCATGATCGAGATGCCGCCGTCGGGCCCCGCGCTCGTGGTCCCCTGCGAGCTCGAAGGCGAGCAGGTGCTCGCGCTCGTCGCCACCGCCGTCGGCGAGCTCATCGTCGACTCGAACACGAGGCGCGAGCCCGCGTGGGTCAACCTCCGCTTCGGCGATCGCATCGAGGTCAAGGACGTCCCCGCGCTCACCCAGGATCTGTCGCCGCTGTCGCGCCAGTTCGGCGTGCCCATCAAGGCGCTCCTCGGGGTGAACCTCCTCCGCCACATGCACGTGACGTTCGACCGCCGCGGCTCGCAGTTCGTCGTGCGCCGCGACGATCCGCCGCCCCCGCCGGACGCGGCGCGCATCCCGCTCTTCTACGTGCGCGGCGGCGGCATGATGGTGCGCGGCAACGTCACCACCAAAGACGATCAGCAGGTGCCGTTCCTCGTCGACAGCTCGGCCTTCTATCCCATCGCGCTCGAAGACGCGCAGTGGAAGCGCGCGGGCGTGAACATCGCGAACCTGAAGTCCGATCCCCAAGGGCCGGCCAACGTGAAGGTGGGAGAGCTCCCGCTCTTCCGCTTCGGGGGCTTCGATCTCCCGCAGATCCCGGCGATGCAAGGCGTCGGCATCAACGACGTGCGCTCGGCGCTCGACGTCGACGTCGGCGGCGTGGTGGGCGCGGGCCTCCTCTCGATCTTCCGCGTCACGTTCGGCAGCGACGGCCGCTTCATCTGGGTGGAGCCCGACCCGTCCTTGGCGGAGGCCGGCCCCGGCGGTCGCCGCTCGATCCCGCCCGAGCCGTCGCGCCCGCGGAACCCTCCGCCGGCGTCCACCCAGCCGCCCGCCCCGCCGCCCGCGCCGTCGGGCTCGGCCGCGCCGCCCAAGCCCGCGCCGTCGGGCTCGGCCGCGCCGCCCAAGCCCGCGCCCTCGGGCTCGGCCGCGCCCAAGCCCGGCCCCGCTCCCGCGCCGTCGGCTTCAGGGTCGGCTGCGCCTCGCGTCGGCGTGCCGCGCCTCGAGCTCCCGGGCCTCAAGCGGTGACTCGCATGCGCCACCACCCGCCCGTCGCGCGCCTCGCCGTCTACGCGGGCAGCTTCGACCCGGTCACGCTCGGGCACCTCGACCTCATCGAGCGCGCGAGCGCCCTCTTCAGCGACGTGATCGTCGGCATCGGCGTGCACCCCACGCGGTCGCCGCTGTTCGCGGCCGAGGAGCGCGAGCGGCTGATCCGCGAGGTCACCCGGCACCTGAAGAACGTGTCGGTCGAGTGCTTCAGCGGTCTGCTCATCGACTTCTGCCGCGAGCGGAAGGCGCGCGTCATCGTCCGCGGCCTCCGGGCCGTCACCGACTTCGAATACGAGCTCCAGATCGCGCACGCCAACGCCGATCTCAGCCCCGAGATCGACACCATCTTCCTCCCCACCCGCACCGAGCACGGGTTCGTGTCGGCCTCGCTGGTCCGCGAGATCGCGAGCCACGGCGGCGACGTGAGCCGCTACGCGCCGCGCGCGGTGTGCGACGCGCTCGCGCTCCGCTTCGGCAAGGCGAAGGCCGGGGCGAAGAAGCCCAAGCCGCGCGCGCGCTGACGGTCAGCGGCAGACACGGGCGAGCACGCTCGGCGCCGCGCGCGCGAGGGACGTCCCGTCCACGAGCTCGACCTCGAAGCTCTCGCCGGAGGCCTTCGCCTCCTTCACGCGCGCCACTGTCGCGAAGCCGGCGACGTCGTGCACCACCACCACGTCGCCCGCGGTGAGCGCCTTCAGGTCCACCGCCGGCTCGCAGGTCGCGATCTCCCGCGAGCCCGCGGCGGTCTTGCCGGTGCACTTCGACGGCGAAGGGCAGGTCGACGCGGCGTCGAGCCACTCTTGCCGCCGGGCGTCCTGCTTCCCCTTGCACCCCGCGCACACGAGGCCGACGAGCACGAGACCGAGGGTGAGCCGGCGCATCGGTCGAGGGTACCAGAGGCGCGGCCGCCGCGTGGTCAGGTCTCCGCGGGGGTCCCCCCCGAGCTCGGCGGGAGGCGGGCGCGCTTGCGCTCGAGCGCCTTCTCCATCCACGTCGGGATACCTCCGCGCCGGGCCGCGCGGGCGGTTCGGCCGTCGAGGACGTCGTACCCGCGCTTGGCCGCGAAGAACGCCGCCAGCGCCGCGATCGGGAGCGCCAGCGCCCCCACGGGCCCGAACGCGAGCAGCGCGCCGATGCCGACGGAGGCCGACACCGAGCTCGCGGCGAAGCACGCCGCGGCGCCCCTCCGGGCCTCGGCCGGCGCGCGCGCCTCACCACTCGCGACCACCATCGCGACCTCGCCGCGGTAGGGGCCTTGGAGGCTCGTCGTCGACGTCACGCGCTCTTCGGACTTGGTCCACCGTGCCCGGGAGCGCTTCTCGGCGTGGTGGTAGAGCGCCGCCCCGGCGGGCAGCGGCAACAAACAGAGGAGGACGGGGAGGATCGGCACGGAGAGTCTCGACGGAGGGAACGCTTCATTGTGGCTTATGTTCCCCGCCCGAGCCCGTTATTCTGCCGCGGTGAGCACACATCACCCCGCATCGCCCCCCCCCTCCGCTCGTGTCGCCGAGACCGTCCGCGCCGTTCGCGCAAAAACGTCGCTGGAGCCGCGAGTTGGCCTCGTCCTCGGCAGCGGGCTCGGCGCCTTCGCCGACACCTTGGACGGGCTGATCAAGGTCCCGTATTCGGAGCTCCCCCACATGCACGCCTCGGCGGTGGTCGGCCACGCCGGCAACCTCTGCTTCGGCAAGGTGGGCGGCGTCCCGGTCGTGTGCATGCAGGGCCGCATCCACCTCTACGAGGGGCACTCGGCGGAGGCGGTGGTCCACGGCGCGCGCACGATGGCGCGCCTCGGCGTGTCGTCGGTCTTGATCACCAACGCCGCGGGTGGGCTCGAGCCGTCGTGGGAAGCGGGGGACCTGATGCTCATGACCGACCACCTGAACCTCACCGGCCAGACGCCGCTCCTCGGCCCCAACGACGACGCCCTCGGCCCCCGCTTCCCCGACATGTCGACGGCGTACGATCTCGGCCTGCGCGACGCCGCCCGTGAGGTCGCGCGCGCCGCTGGAATCACCTTGCGCGAGGGCGTGTACGCCGGCTTGCTCGGGCCCTCGTACGAGACGCCGTCGGAGGTCCGCATGTTGGCCAAGCTCGGCGCGCAGGCGGTGGGGATGAGCACCGTGCTCGAGGTCATCGCCCTCCGCCACATGAAGGTGAAGGTCGGGGCGCTCTCGTGCATCACGAACCTCGCCGCCGGCATCTCGAAGACGGAGCTCGATCACGCCGAGGTCGAGGAGACCGCGCGCAAGAAGCGCGGCGATCTCGTGAAGCTCCTCGGCGGATGGATCGAGAAGGCAGGCGCGGCGTGAAGGCGCCCTCCAAGGCGGCCGTCGACGATCTCGTCGCGCGCGCGCGCGCCGCCCGCGAGCGCGCCCACGCGCCGTACTCGCGCTTCCGCGTCGGCGCGGCGATCCTCACCAAGAGCGGCGAGGTCTTCGCGGGGTGCAACGTCGAGAACGCGTCGTTCGGCGCGTGCATCTGCGCGGAGCGAAACGCGATTTGCCAGATGGTCGCGGCCGGCGCCAAGGACCCGATCGCGTGCGTCGTCGTCACCGCGGGCCGCGGGGCGTCGCCGTGCGGCATCTGCCGCCAGGTGCTCGCCGAGTTCGCCAAAGACATGCACCTCGTCCTCGTGGGGATCGACGCGAAGGGCCGCGCCAAGCGGCGCACCAGCAGCCTGAAGAAGCTCCTGCCCGACTCGTTCACCGAGTTCGAGGGCGAGCGCTGAGGGCGTGATGCTAGACTGAGGCCGTGGGTCGGACTCGCCAAGCGGCTCTGCTCGTGGCCTGCGCGCTCGGCGGCTGCAGCCTGATCACGAGCACCGACGGCCTCCGGGGCGGAGCGCCGTCGTCGACCGTCGACGCCGGGGACGCCGCGCCGAAGGATGGCGCCGACCCGGGCCCGGACG
>JAEUKG010000982.1 GCA_016794325.1 Myxococcales bacterium
CACGCCGTCGATGCGCGCGGCGCGGAGGTTCTCGTCGGCGGCGGCGCGCGCTCGCCGATCGAGGGGGCTCCCCCCGAGCTCGCGGTACGGCCCGGGGCGCGCGCGCTCGACGAGCTCGGTCCCCGAGCCGACGAACGGATCCCACACCACGTCGTCGGCGACGACCCCGCCGAGGCGGGCGATCGCCGCGGCGATCGTCGGGTGCGACGCCGCGGGCACGTCCTTCACGCGGTACGCGAAGCGCTCCGCGAGCGGCCCCACCGGCACGAGGCCGATCTCGGCGGCGCCGCGGGCGAGCGACACGCGCGCGACCCAGGTGGCCGACCGCGGGTCGTTGCGAGCGCCGCCCGCGCGCGCGACCGCCGCCGCGACGTCCCACGCGAGCGCGCGCTTGTGCCCGCCCTCGGCCCAGTCGAGGCGGAACGTGGCCGCGCCTCGGGTGTGCCGGCCGAAGACCGCCTTCGCGACGGGGCCGGTGAGCGCCGCCGCGATGGCCTCGACCGACGCGCCGTCCACCGGCGGCAGGCGCACCGCCACGTCGAGCGCGACGCGCGAGCCGAGCGCGCGCGAGAGCGGCGCGGTCACGCCCTCGGCGACGACCGCGTCGTCGCCCATCGCCCTGGCCGCGCCGCCGAGCGCGAGCGAGGCGACCTCTTCGGCGAGGAGCTGCGCGAGCCCCGCGCGGCAGCGGAACACCAGCGTGAGCGGGACCTCCGGGGACGCGTCGAGGTCGATCGACGCCGACTCCCCCTCGTCGCGCGCGTGGCGACGATCGGCGAGGAGCGCCGCCCGCCCCGCCGCCTTCGCGAGCGCCGGATCTTCGGCGAGCGCGCCGAGCCGCTCGCGCGTGGCCTCGCCGCCCACCTTGCCGAGCGCGGCCGAGAGCACGCGGGCCTCGGCGGGCGACGGGCCGCGGTCGAGGCGCGCGACGAGGGCCGGCTCGATGCGTGCATCTTGCATGTTTCCGAGGGCGCGCGCCGCGGCGCGGCGGGTGCGCTCGTCGGGGTCCTCGAGCGCGGCGAGGAGCGCGTCGATCGCCTCGGCGCCGCCGAGCGCGCCGAGGAGGCGCGCGATCCACGGGCGGGCCTCCGCCGGATCGGTCCCGAGCCGCCGCGCGCCGAGGGTGACGGCGACGTCGGGCCGGCGTCCGAGCGCGCGGACGACGTCCTTGGCGAGCTCTTCCGGAGCGGTCGCGAGCAAATCGAACAGCGGGCCGAGATCCGCCCGACCCGGCGTAAACCCCGTGGATGACACGAGTTTTTGGAGCTCGCGCGGCTGCGTCACCTCCACTTCCCTACCACCTCGCCACGACCTTCACCAGGCGGCGTAACCGAGAGCGCCCGTCGGGCGTAGATTTCGACACAGATGAGCGAAGACCGCCCCCCCGTCCCCCTCCACCCCTCGATGGGTCGCCGAATCTTTCTCCGAGGCGCGATGGCCGGCACCGCCGTCATCGCGCTCGGCGGCGCGACCTACGTCCTCGCGAACGAGGAGGAGGCGAAGAAGGCGCGCGCGACGCTCCGCC
>JAEUKG010000985.1 GCA_016794325.1 Myxococcales bacterium
CGCGGCGACGGCGGCGACCGCGCCGTACCCGGCGTCGCTCTCGACCTCCGCCGTCGACCCGCACGGCGAGCCGAAGAGGAGCCAGAGCTCACCTTGGCCCGCCTCGACGCGCGTGCGCGCGTCGACCACGGGCTTCTGCCACGCCGCGCGCGCCCGCGTCAGGGCCTGCTCGAAGCTCGCGGTCGCGGCGGTGGGCTCTTCGCGGGCCGCCCCGACGAGCACGGTGAGCGCCGCCGTCGGCGACGACGGGCCCTCGCCGGCGAGCGCCCACCACGCCGCGCGGTCCGCGCTCTCTTCGGGCTCGCGAGCGCGCCGCGCGAGCGCCCACGGCGAGACGTCGGGCCGCGCGGCCGCTTCGGCGGCCTCGACGAGCATGAGCTCCTCGGTCGCGGCTGCCGCCGGCGCGACGCGGGCGGCCGCGGCTTCGGCGTCCTTGGCGGCGACGTCGACGGAGACCGTGAGGCAGCCGCCTCGCGGGTGCGCTGCGCCCGTGATCTCGCGCACCGCGGCGGCGGTCTCGAGCGCCCCGAGGCGTGCCCCGAGGGCGCTGCCGGGGCGCGCGAGCGCGTCGGCGGCGAGCGCGGCCGACAGCGGCGACGCGACGGGCAGCGTCAAGATCGCGCGCGCGGTCCCCACCGGGACCTCGCGCGAGGCGACGACGGTGACGGCGGGCGCGGCGGGCGGGGCGGGCGTCGCCGCGCTCGCGCCCGCAGGCCACGCGGCCGCGCGCGCGAACGCGGTCGCGAACGCCTCGCCGGACGCGCTCGGCCCGACGAACGACACCGCGACCCGGCCCGTGCCGTGCGCCGCTCGCCGCAGCGCCTCGAGCGAGGCCGCGGTCGGCGGCGCGATCGGCGCGACGAACGCGGCCTCCCCCCGGCAGCGCGCGACCGCCGGGGTCGCGCCGAACGGACGCCTCGCGGCGAGGGTGAGCTTGTGCGCGACGGCCTGGACCTCGGCCTCGCGGACGGGCTCGAGGAGGCTCGTCCGGATCGCGTCGGCGGCGGCCCCGACCGCCTCCCGCGATCGCAGGGCGAGCCTCACGCGGTAGCCCCCTGCGCCGATCTCGACGCGCGCGTCCGCGCTCGCTCGACCGAGCCGGCCGTCGACGAGCGCCGCGAGGGCGGCGGCCGCGTCGGCGTCGCCGAGGCCGACCGTCGACACCGCGATAGCCGCAGCGGGATAGGGGTCGCCGTCGCGCGCGACCACCGCGACCGCCGGCCGATCGTCGAACACCCGCACCTCGGGCGCGCTGCGCGCGGCCGCCGGGCTCGGCGGGGCGGCGCGGGGGCTCGGCGCGGGGCTACCGCACGCGGCGAGGCCGAATCCAAAGGCGGCGACCGCCGCTCTCGTCTTCGCCCGGCCGCGATCCATCCCTGCGTCTGCTACTGGGTGACGAGGTCTTCGCGCGACCGAGGCGCCACGTGCAGGTTGAAGAAGTAGGTGACGACGCCCGTGATCGACTTGAACTTCTGGCCCTTGCCGAAGCCGCCCATGTCGTAGAGCTCGTTGGTCATCGTCGGGCCGTTGGACGGATTGCCGGGGAAGATCGGCCCGCTGACGCGCCCGCGGCTCGACGACAGGTCGTCTTGCAGCGTCACGTCCTTGATCGTCACGAGCATGCCGATCCAGCGCCGCCCCTTGGAGTAGTCGTTCAGATCCGCGAGGTCGATCTGGCGCGGCGTCGGCGCTTGCGCCTCGAAGCGGAAGGTCGCGACCGGGCGCGCGATCTGCGGGAGCACGTGGCCCTTCGGGAAGACCGCGGTCCCGATGTTCGCGTTCTCCTGGTACTGGCCGGTGAGGTCGAGCACGTCGCCCGGGCCGACCTTGAGGTCGCCGGGGACGAAGGTCGGCGCGAAGAGGCCAATCCCGGAGTAGGGCTCGGTCGACCCCGTGTCCTGGACGAAGATCGTCCCGCGGCTCTTGCCGTCGCGGGTCTCGTCGAAGCTGTCGATCGCGACGACGCTCACCCCCGACACCGACACCGTCGAGCCCGGCACGCCGCGCGAGGGCTCCTTGTTGTCGGGGTTCGAGACCTCGCGGATGCGCGCGCCGGTGCCCACGGGGGTGGGGGCCACCCCCGGCGCGTGCGAGTCGCCCCCGCCGCTGCCGTCGCAGGACGTGAGGCACGCGAGGCTGGCGAGGGCCAGACCGACGGCGAAAAGCGCGACCGAGGAGCGCATCGTGAGGGAGGTTTACCAAGGATCGCCCCGTGAGGCTCGCCGAAAAAGCAACAGGCCCGGGCGACACCGGGAGAGGGGCGTCGCGCGAGCCTGGTGCAAAGCGGATCGGGGGGACGTCGCGCCGCGCTCAGGCGGCGATGCGGCCCGACAGGACCGACTCGAGCCGCGACTGGATCTTGTGCTTCTTCGAGTAGACGGTCTTGATGCTGATGTTCATCCGCTCGGCGATCACCTGGGGATCCATGCCCTCGGCGAAGTAGAGGGCCGCGAAGGTGCGGTCCTTCTCGCTGAAGTCCTCGAGCGTCTTCTGGGCGATCGACGCGCGCTCGTTCTCGGCGGTCTGCTCGAACGGATCGGGCATGTCGCACGCGAGCTCGGCGGCCTCGGCGAGGCACTCCTTGTGCGGCTCGCGGCGGAGCGAGCGGAGGTAGTCGTAGGCCGAGTTGATGGCGAGGAGGCCGATCCAGCTCGAGAAGCGGTTGCCGCGGGCGGGGTCGAACGTGCGGAGCTTGTGCTTGTCGTTCGCGAGGAGGCTCACGTAGAACGTCGCGTAGATCTCGCGGACGTCGTCCTGCGACACGATCTGGGCGAAGCGGCGCGTCACCTTGGTGATGCAGCGATGAACCAAGCGGTCGTAGCGCTTCTGGAACTCGCGCCAGGCCGCCGGAACGTTGGCGACCATCCCGGCCACGAGCTCCTCGTCGGTCTCGAAACGAGCCGCCTTGGGAGCCACCGAGAAGATGCCGCTGTCACGACCACGAACGCTTTCCATGATGACTGACCTCCAAAAGAGCCGGTTCAGGGCGACCGACGCTGGCCCCTAAAGCAGGCGCCGTGCCATCGATGAGAGCTTGGCGTACACATGTAATTTCGTGTACTTAGATTCCTCGTCGGGTGAACGCGACCGCCGTAACACCGTAACAACCGCCGTAACGACCGTAACAAATGGGTCGAGTGTTACGGTGGTGGTTGGGCTGTTACGCTCGGGAGCGTCACACCCCGGAGCCCTGGCGCGACGTCCGGTCATTGGAGGCGCCCATGACCCCACGGCCGCTCGTCTCGTCGTCGCTCCTCGTGCTCCTCACGGTCGCGCCCGCGCTCGGGGCGGAGGAGGCGCCCCCGCGGTCCGCGGCCCTCGCCAACGCCCCCGCGCTCCGCAACCCGATGCCCGGCGGGCTGCTCGCGGGCTACGCCGGCGACACGGGGCTGGACATCGGGGGGACGTCGCTGCCCGTGTACGCCGTCGCCGCGGGCACGCTCGAGTACTCCGAGCCCGGGCACACCCGGTGGCGGGGCAAGGGCGACACGCCCAACAGCGTGCGCGTCCGCCTCGATCGGCCGATCCCGTTCCGGGGGCGCTCGATCACGCACATGTACTATACACATTTGTCGAAGCTCGAGCGGGTCCAGGCCGAGGACGCCAAGGACAAAGCCCACGTCGAGGCCGGCGAGCGCCTGGGCGTGTCCGGCGTCGGCAACGGCGTCCCCCACCTGCACCTCGGCCTCCTGCTCGACGGGCGGGTGGAGCAGGACTCGTGGGAGTTCATCCTCCGGGAGGGGGAGGTTCGGGCGGCGCTCGGGGGCTACAAGAACGGAGAGCGCCTCCGGTGACGCCGGCGCCCGGGCGCGGCGCCGCCGGGTGCGGTATCGTCCCTCGGCGATGAAGCTCACGACGCTCGCGCTCGTCGCGTGCGCGCTCGCCGCGTGCGCGCCGAAGCCCGCCTACCACGCCCCGGAGCCAGCCCCGGGCGCGCTGCGATCGAACGCGGACTCGACGTCGTCGCCGCGCAAGCCCCAAGCCCCGCCCGACGCCGCCCCCCTCGAGGTGGGCCTCGCGAGCTGGTACGGGATGCAGCTCGCCGGCCGCAAGACCGCGAGCGGCGAGCCCTTCGATCCGCGGCTCTACACCGCCGCCCACCGCACGCTGAAGATCGGCACCTGGGTCGACGTCCGTCGGGTCGACACCCAGACCTCGGTCCGCGTGCGCATCAACGACCGCGGGCCGACCGACCCGAAGCGGGTCATCGACCTGTCGCAGCGCGCCGCGGAGGATCTCGGGATGATCAAGGAGGGGCTCACCAAGGTGGAGCTCCGGATCGTGTCCGGGCCCTGAGCGCCGTCAGCCCACGACCGCGACGTCGGCCGACGCGAACGCCGCCTTGTAGCCGACGTAGAGCTGGCCCGCCTCGCGCACCCGCGCGTAGTCGGCGTCGGTGAGCTGCCGCACGACCTTGGCGGGGCGGCCCATCGCGAGCGTGCCCCGCGGGACGCGGCCCTTCGGGGGCAAGAGCGACCCCGCCGCGAGGATCGCGTCGTCCTCGATGACGGCGCCGTCGAGGACGACGCTCCCCATCCCGACGAGCACGCGGCTGCCCACGGTGCAGCCGTGGAGGAGGACCATGTGCCCGACCGTGACGTCGTCTCCGACCGAGACCGAGGCCTCCCCGCCGGTCACGTGGACGACCGAGCCGTCCTGGACGTTCGTGCGGGCGCCGATGCGGATCGGGAAGACGTCGCCGCGGAGGGTGGCTCCGAACCAGACGCTCGAGTCCTCGCCGAGGACCACGTCGCCGATGACGGTGGCGGTGGGGGCGATCCACACCCGCGGCCCGAGCGACGGGGCGACGCCCCGGTAGGAGAGGATCACGGGCCCTCCGAGCCGACGACCGGGAGCGAGCGGCGGGGCGCAGCGGCCGGGCGTCGCGGGAGGCCCGAGAGGGACACGGGATCGATCACGCCCGCCAGCGAGTGCCGGAACGCCGCCGTCACCTCGACGGTCACGATCGCGCCCGCCCCCGCGACGCCTCGAGGGAGCTCCACGTGGACGATCTCGTTGCGCTCGGTCCGACCCTGGTGGCTCACGCCGCCGCCGGGGCCGTCGCCGCCCTTGCTCGCGCCCTCGAGGAGCACGGTCTGGCGCGTCCCCACGAGCGGCGCGAGGTGGGCGCGGGTCATCTCCTCCCCGACCTCGAAGAGGCGGGCGAGGCGCTCGCTCTTCTCCTCCTCCGGCACGTCGTCGGCGAGCTTCAGCGCCGGGGTGTGGGGGCGGGGCGAATACTTGAAGCCGAAGAGCGACACGAAGCCGACCTCGCGCACGAGCGACAGCGTCTCGTCGGCTTCGGCGCGCGTCTCGCCGGGGAAGCCGACGATGATGTCGGTCGAGAGCGTGAGCCCCGCGCGCGCGGCCTGGAGCCGCCGGACCCGCTCGATGTATTCTGCACGCGTGTAGCGGCGGATCATGCGGCGCAGCACGCGGTCGCTGCCCGACTGGACGGGCATGTGCACGTGCCGCGCGAGCACGTCGAGCTCGGCGTGGGCGCGGGCGAGGGAGGCGGTCGCGTGGCGCGGGTGGGGGCTCGTGTAGCGGAGGCGCGCGAGGGCCGGGACGCGCGCCGCGATCGCCCGCAGGAGGTGCGGGAACTGGCTCTCGTCCGGGTCGTCGCTCTCCGGCGGGGGCAAGCCCGGATCGCGGAAGCTGTCGACGGTCTGCCCGAGGAGCACGACCTCGCGCGTCCCCGCGGCGACGAGCGCGGCGATCTCGCCCACGATCTCCTCGTGCGGCCGGTAGCGCTCGGGGCCGCGGGTGTACGGCACGACGCAGAAGCTGCAGCGCTCGTCGCACCCCTTCATCGTGGTGACGTACGCGCTCGCGGGCGCTTGGCCGGGCGCCGGCGCGACGGCCAAGAAGCGCGGCGCCGCCACGTCGAACGTGGCGCGCGCCACCGGGGGCGAGCCCGCCATCTGGTCGAGGACGAGGCCCGGCAGCTCGGGGATGTTGTCGGGCCCCACGACGAGATCGACGTGCGGGATCTGCTGGAGGAGGCGCTCGCCCTCCTGCTGGGCCACGCACCCGGCGACGCAGATCACGAGCTCGGGGCGCTCGCGCTTGAGCGGCTTCAGCTTGCCGACCTCGCTCCGGAGCTTCTGCTCCGCGCGCTCGCGGACGCTGCACGTGTTGAAGACCACGAGATCGGCCGCCTCGACCGACTCGGCCGCCACGAAGCCCTGCGACTGGAGCACGGACTCCATGCGCTCGGAGTCGTGGACGTTCATCTGGCACCCGAACGTATGGACCCAAAACCGCGGCATGATTCGCGGTTCCATGTACCACAAAGCGGGAATCTGCTTTCATCCTCGGTCGTAACAGCCTCGGAAGGGAACCCATGAGCCGAAGCCGCCTCCTCGCGAGCGCCCTCACGTCCGCCGTCATCGTCTTCCTCTCGTGCGGCTGCACGAAGAAGGACGACAAGGCGGGCGTCGACCCCGCCAGCAGCGCCAAGACGACGGCGGCCGCCCCGGCGAAGGCGAGCTGCGATCTCCTCGACCAGATCGGCGTCTGCACCGAATACGCGAAGCTCGAGGCCGCCGCGCTCGAGAAGAGCCTCTGCGAAGGGCTGAAGGGCCGGTGGAAAGAGGGGCCTTGCCCGACCGACGGCGTCGTCGGCTCGTGCGCGATGACCGGCGGCGACACCAAGCGCTACTACAAGACGTTCCAGGAGCTGAAGTCGTTCACGGTGGAGGAGGCCGAGGCCGACTGCCAGAGCGAGCTCGTGAAGGGCGTCTTCACGGCATCCCCGAACGCGCCACGCAAGCCGCCGCCCAAGGCCGAGGCCACCGGATCCGCGCCCAAGGTCGAGCCGAGCGCGAGCGCGGCCGCGCCGTCGAAGCCGCAGATCGACCCGCAGAAGCCGTCGCTCAAGGTCGCCCCGAACGCGGCCCCGCAGAAACCCGTCCCCGCCCTCGACAGTCGGCAGTAGCCCCCGCGCAAATACCCGAAAATACGGCGCAAAACGTGCGCCGGAGGAAACGCCTCTCTTCCGCGTCTCCCGCTTCCGCGCGGGAGCGGCAGGGCTTATCCTCCGTGCATGTCCAAGTTCGAGACCCTGGTCGATCTCTACCACGCCGCCATCAAGACCTACCCGGACAACCAGCTCTTCGGGACCAAGAAGAACGGCGTCTGGGAGTGGATCACGTACCTCGAGTTCGGAAAGCTGGTCGATCAGTTCCGCGCGGGCCTCGCGGAGGCCGGCATCGAGCGCGGCGATCGCGTGTGCTTCATCGCCAACAACCGCGTCGAGTGGGCGGTCGCCGCCTACGCGTGCTGCGGGCTCGGCGCGTCGTACGTCCCGATGTACGAGGCCCAGCACCCGAAGGACTGGCAGTTCATCGCCAAGGACTGCGAGGCCAAGGCGATCCTCTGCGCGACCGACGAGATCGTGAAGAAGACCCTCGAGTTCGTCGACGACGTGCCGAGCCTCAAGTTCCTCATCAGCCTCGACCCGAAGTCGAAGGCCGAGGGCAAGGTGAAGCTCTACAAGGACATGCTCGCGTCGTCGAAGAAGGTGCCGACGATCAAGCCCGCGGTGAAGGACACCGCTTGCTTCATCTACACCAGCGGGACGACCGGCAACCCCAAGGGCGTCATCCTCTCGCACGGCAACATCGCCAGCAACGTGAGCGCGATGCACGAGGTCTTCCCGATGTCGGCGATGGACCGCTCGCTCTCGTTCCTCCCGTGGGCGCACTCGTTCGGGCAGACCGTCGAGCTCCACGGCCTCTTCTCGATGGGCGCGAGCCTCGCGATCTGCGAGGCGG
Source organism: Myxococcales bacterium (assembly GCA_016794325.1). Classification (GTDB taxonomy): domain Bacteria; phylum Myxococcota_A; class Polyangia; order Polyangiales; family Polyangiaceae; genus SXNL01. The sequence goes on from JAEUKG010000985.1 coordinate 7,779, forward strand.
TCGACAAGATCATCGACAACCTGTCGGAGACGCAGCCGACGCTGCTCTTCAGCGTCCCCCGCATCTTCAACAAGCTCTACTCCGGCGTGCAGAAGACGATCTCCGAGAAGCCGGAGATCGTGCAGAAGATGGTCAAGAGCGCCCTCGCGACCCGCGCCAAGCAGCGCGACGGCGGCGAGGTCTCGCTCGGCGAGGGCCTCGTCCTCGCGCTCACCGACAAGATCGTCTTCTCCAAGGTGCGCGCTCGCTTCGGCGGGCGGCTCAAGTACGCGTTCAGCGGCGGCGCTGCGATCTCGCGCGAGGTCGCCGAGTTCATCGACGGGCTCGGCATCACCGTCTACGAGGGCTACGGCCTCACCGAGACGTCGCCGATCGCGACGGCCAACTGGCCGGGCAACCGCTTCATCGGTTCGGTCGGCAAGCCCATCCCCGGCGTCCGCATCGAGATCTCGCCCGAGAGCGAGATCATCGTCTACGGCCCGAACGTCATGCAGGGCTACCACAACCGCAAGGAAGAGAACGACGCGGTCTTCACGAGCGACGGCGGCTTCCGCACCGGCGACATGGGCAAGCTCGACAAGGACGGCTTCCTCTTCATCACCGGTCGCATCAAGGAGCAGTACAAGCTCGAGAACGGCAAGTACGTCGTCCCGACGCCGCTCGAGGAGCAGATCAAGCTCTCGGCGTACGTCCTCAACGCCATGGTCTACGGCGACAACAAGCCGTTCAACGTGGCGCTCGTCGTCGCGAACGAGCAGGCCGTCACCAAGTGGGCCTCCGAAAACGGCGTCTCCGCCAAGGGCGAGAAGCTCCTCGAGGACAAGAAGGTGCGCGAGCTCTTCAAGAAGGAGCTCGATCACTACGGCGAGAAGTTCAAGGGATTCGAGGAGGTGCGTGATTTCGCGCTCATCTTCGAGGACTTCACGACCGACAACGGCATGCTCACGCCGAGCCTCAAGGTGAAGCGGCGCGAGGTGCTGAAGAAGCACGGTCACCTCATCGAGGCGCTCTACTCCAAGAAGAAGGAGAAGAGCGGCGACAAGGGCGCCGACAAGCCCGCCGAAGCGGCGAGCTGATCCGGCCGCCGGCCAGGGATCAGCGCGGGCGGCGCGCGCGCCGCCCCACGAGCCACGCGACCACGACGAGCGCGCCGCCGAGCGGCGAAGCTCCCGGCGGCGCCGTCGCGCGGCAGCCACACCCACCGCCGCCGACCTCGGGCGGTGGCGCCGCCCCCCCGGCGTCGGCGCCGCCTGCCGCACCAGCGTCCGCGGGCAGCCCGCTCGCGCCCTTGCAGCTCCCGCCAGCGCAGCGTCCGCTGGCGCAGTCGGCGTCGGTGGAGCAGGGCCAGCCCGCGCTCGCGCACGCGTCGTCGGCGACGCACTGGAGGTCGCCCGCCTCCGTCGTCGGCTTGCACGCGAAGCCGGGCCCGCAGTCCGCCGTGGAGGCGCAGGCGCGGCCGCACACGCGGCCCGCGGCGGCGCCGGCGCCGACGTCCACGCACCGCGCGTCGTCCCCGGCGGCTTCGCAGGCACCCGGGACGCGCTCGCAGGGCGCGCACACGTCGGCGGGCTCGCGCGGGCCCTGGCAGCGCCCGGCGACGCAGGCCGCGCCGGGGGGGCACGGGGTGGAGGGGCACGGCGTCGCGCCTTGCCCGGGGTAGAGCGCGCAGACCCCCGCGCGGTCGTCGGCTTCGAGCGAGCGCCAGCGCACGCCCGACGTGGTCGGGAACATGGTCGCGGCGGGATCGGTCGCGTGGCCGAGGCCGAGGAGGTGCCCGAGCTCGTGCACGAGGACGCCGCGCGCGTCGACCTTGCCGCTCGTGGCTCCGCGGGCGAAGCGGTGGTCGACGGCGTT